>DASSAV010000262.1:0-2541 GCA_035699265.1 Rhodothermales bacterium | reverse complement strand
CGCTGCGGTCGAATATGAGGGCTGGGCGACGGCCGAGGTACCCGGAGGCGACCGCAACCGCCTCGCCCAGATCTCCTCGCTCATGGACCGGTACGTGCTCGGCACCTGATACCAATCATCCATCCTCCTCTCTTCCACTCTTCCTCTGGTACTTTCCTGACCCCCCCAGCGGTCTACCTCGTAATGAACGATCTGGCATCAGTTGCCGGCTATGCCCGGAGGGCGCTTCACGTATAGCCGGGTGGAGGCGCGGGCGAGACTGCCGAAGACGCCGGTACCGCCGTCCACGTGGTCGAGCACGTTCGGGATTTCGCCGGGGGCCAGCGTGGAGCCGCCCTGCTGCACGTCGGCCGTGCGACGGAAGTCGTAGTAGTTGTCGTCCACGACCGAGATGAACAGCCTGTTGAAGCCGTAGAACGAGATGGCGATCCAAGGGAGCTGTACGGCTATCGTGTTATCGTCCACGACGCGGTAGTTCGCCTCGTTGAGGAGCGGGGATGAGCCGGTTCTGAGGTCTTGCAGCTCCACGTCCCCGTTGTCGTAGAGCGCGCGGGCGAAAGGCGTAAGATTGTCCGCGAACGGACTGAGCGCCTCTGTCGTGAAGACGAAGACGCGCTGGCGTTCGGACGCGGACTTTCCAGCGATCTGAACCTCCAACTGCTCCGGCCCCTGATATACGAGGGAGTCGGCGCTGGCATATCGCACGTGGATCGCCGCAGGCACCGTCGTTTGCGCGGTAACGGGTGTGCTCCGCCCCGGTATGGTCACGAAAAGGCGGTAGGTCGCCTCGGGCCGGACTGTGACCTGCGAGGGTGTCAGGTATACCCCGAAACCGGCACGCGTGAAGGGGTAACGGGCCGCCACTTGGCCGGAAGCATCCAGCATCTGTACCTCCACGGCGGCATCCCGCACAGCCAGGTCGGCAGGATCGTAGGTGGCGTCGAGGGGGGCCGTCCGGCTCACCCGGATCGGACCGAACGGCTCGCCCGCAATCAAGTATCCCTCCACGACGATCTGCTGGTCGAATTCCACCGGCCCCCTCGTATCGCAGCCTGCCAGGATCAGGAGGGCGAGCATGGAGATCGCAAGTAGTTGCTTCTTCATGTGCGGCGCCTCAAAACGTGAGCGAGAACGAGAGGTTGGGGATCGGCACGGGGATCTGCGGCACCTCCGTCCGCTTGATCGTGTTGTCGTCCTCGATCTCGAAGTAGTAAAACCAGATGTTGCGGCGGTCGTAGGCGTTGACGACCTGAAATTGCAGCTCGTAGTCGGCGATCCCGAAGAAGCGGCCCGTCTTTGCTACGCCGAGGTCGAGCCGGTGGTACGGCGGAAGCCTGCGGTTGTTGAAGCCGTTTATGTCGTAGACCGTGCGTGTGCCGCCCATTACCGGGTCGCCCTGCGTCTGGTACACCCCCGTCGGCTGGGTGTAGGTCTGCCCTGTGGCGTAGGTCCATACACCCGTCGCCTTCCAGTTCCGGCCGAGGCCGAAGTTTACGACGGCGGTTACGTCGTGCGTCCGGTCGTATTTCGGCGGAAAATAGTGGCCCTCATTGAGATCCTCGTAGCGGCGGAGCGTGCGCCCGAGGGTGTAGCCTATGAAGCCGTTGAGCCGCCCCCGCGTGCGTTCGAGCTGTACTTCGAGGCCGAACGCCTCGCCCGAGCCGACGTGGAAGAGCTGGTCGTAGTCGAGCCCGGCCACGTCCGGCAGGAACGGGTCCAACTCGAAGAGCTGCTCCATCGTCCGGTAATAGCTCTCGACGTCGAGGTGGAGGTTGTCCGCGAGCCGGGTCTTTACGCCGACGATGAACTGGTCGCCGTAGGACGGATTCACCCCCTCGCCTGTGGTCAGCCAGATGTCGAAGGCCGAGAGGAGCTGGCTCGTGATGAGGGTAAAGAACTGGTAGTAGCGCCCGTAGCCGGCCTGGAGGCGCACGTCGGCGGTCGGGCGGTACTCAGCCGTCAGGCGGGGCGCCAGGCGGAGGTAGTTTCCCCTTTGGAAGTAGCTGGCGCGCACACCGCCGCGCAGCATCACGAGCGGGGTCGGCCGGTAGGTGTCTTCCAGGTAAACGGACGTGTAGGGGCTGGCAATCCGGGTGTGCAGCCCGGCCTGCTCGTCGAACACGTCTTGCAGGCGCATCGTGAAATTGCCCGTCCAGAAACCGGCCCTGACCTCGTGCCGCTCGTTCGGGATGTATTCGAACTCCCCCTTTGCCGATACGTCGTACACCTGGTTGTCACGGTGGAACGCGGTGCCGCCGACGTAGAAGTTGGGCAGGCTGAAATACTGCGAGCCGGTGAGCGTGAAGTTGGAAAAGACCTTGTCCGAGAAGATGTGCGTCCAGTTCGTGCTGAACGTGCGGTTGCCGACGGCGACGGAGACCTGCGCATCTTCCAGAAAGGGCACGTCGAGCCGGTCCTTGCCGGTGTAGACCGAGACGGAGAAGCGGTCGTCCCGGCTCGCGTCCAGGTTGACCTTCGCGTTCACGTCGTAGAAGTAGAACAGGTTCGGGATGCCGTCGACGTCTGCGGCGCGCAGGGCGG
>DASSAV010000261.1:0-4577 GCA_035699265.1 Rhodothermales bacterium | reverse complement strand
CGGTGACGTAGTCCTTTCCATGCTCGACCATACGTCCCTTCTCCAGAACGAGCGTCTTGAGGCCCTTTTCCGACAGCTCTTTCGCCGCCCAGCCGCCCGAAATGCCGGAGCCGACGACGATGGCGTCGTACTGGGTCTTCTTTGCGATGTGAATGCTTTTATGGTCCATGTGAGATGAGAGTCGATTGGTGCTGTTAACCGATTGCGCCGCCCTGCCGGCCATCGGGCCTATACCGCCCAGGTGCGGCCCACTTCTGAGAACGGGATGCAGCCGTCGTAGCGGCCCGGGATCGGGACGTGCCGCAGTTCCTCGGTCGCTCCTGCCTCGGAGGTGTAGTAGCCGACGAGGGTGAGCTCCTTCATCGTGCCGAAGAACGACGGGTACGTCCTTTCCGAAGCCGTCTCCGTGTCGGGATCGACCGGGCCGGACAACGTCTCCTCGCCGGAGCCTTCTATGCGCTCGCGGAGGTCGAGGGTTGTGGTAGCCACGTTCGACGGCCAGTAGTCGTAGGCCTGCCGATCCAGAATGTCGAGCAAGTCCCGCTGCTGTCCGGGGGTGAGCTCGAGGAAACCCTTACCGAAGGCGCGGTGCGAGGCCGCGTCGACGCCGGAGAGCCCCTGCAGGAAATGGTCTCGGTCCTCGGGCGTGTAGGACTCCGTGACGAGCCGGTCGATGAAGCGATGCACGCCTACCCCTCGGGCGCCGGGCGTATCCGTAGCCGGAATGATGTGCTCCGCAATGACCGCGACCATCTCTCGCTGGTCCGGCGCCAGGGCGCTCGGCAGGGCACTAAGCCCGTCGCCGGGCCTCGCAAGCAGCGCCGTCAGGTTGGGCGCCGAGATGACACCTCCGAGCATGAAGGCGACGTGCTTGATGGCTTCTCGTCTATCCATTGTGTGTATCCAAATGATGCGAGCAAAGCGACACTGAAAAGAACGATGCCGCCGCGTCATTTACAACCCACGGCGGCTCCCCCACTGCACCACAGGAATCTTACACCTGACTTTTTTCCGCAGCCAGGTTATGCAGGCGGGGTCGTGTGTGTCTATCTGTCCGCTGCCCCTTCAAAGATGCCTCACTCACACGCATTGACAGAATACGGCATGGCTCAAACGTCTTCCCTCCCTCGCGCGGAAAACGACCTCTCGGCACCATCCCTGCCCCGTTTTCGACGCGCCACGCGCTGGGCACTCCTCTTTCTCATCCCGCTGGCAATGGGCGCCGCCGCCCACGCACCGTCCGGTGAGACGCCCCCCGAACCCCTGCGGCACCCCGGCGACGACCTGAACTTGGTGACCGGATCCAATGGTGTGCTCAATGCCGCCAGCGACGAAAATTGGGACACAGTTTTCGGCACGGAAGGCATGGACAACTCCGTAGAGGCGTTACAGATCGATGCCTCGGGAAGCGTCTTCGCGGCGGGCAGCTTCACGATGGCCGGGGACCTGTCGGTGAACCACATTGCAGAGTGGGATGGGACAGCATGGTCGACCCTGGACGGCGGCGTAGGTGGCGTCGTTCACGCGCTTGCCCTCGACGCGAACGGCAACCTCTATGCAGGCGGTGATTTTACCACGGCGGGCGGCGTATCCGCAAGCAACGTCGCCCGATGGGACGGCGCCAGCTGGTCTCCGTTGGGTGACGGGATAAATGGGCCTGTATATGCGCTTGCCGTGGACACCGCCGGGACATTGTTTGCCGGAGGGGACTTTACCGCATCGGGCATTATCAATATTAACCACGTCGCGAAGTGGGACGGCTCGGAATGGTCGTCTTTACAAACCGGTGTAGACGGAGCTGTTTACGCGCTTGCAATAGATGGCGATGATAATGTGTATGCAGGCGGTGCATTTACGGTCATCAACTCCATGGACGTAAATCACATTGCGAAATGGGACGGGCAAAGCTGGCAGACCCTCAGCCGCGGTACGAATTCCAATGTGCGGGCGATTGCTGTCAGTCCAACCGGAGTCGTCTACGCAGGCGGGGACTTCTCCACAGTTGGTACCCAGTCGTATAATCGCATTGCCAGATGGGACGGCACCGCGTGGAGCGGACTCGGAACAAGCGGAATCGATACCGTCAACGCACTGGCTGTAGCCGCCGATGGGCTCCTGTACGTCGGCGGCTCCTTCGCTGACCTGAATTCCGCCTCGATACAGAACGTCGCCACCTGGGATGGGACGACCTGGGCAGGGCTCGGGTCTGGTGCGGATGGAACCGTTCATGCACTCGCCGTCAACAATTCCTCCGTTTACGTGGGTGGCGATTTCACCACAGCGGGCGGAAAGTCATCGAGCCACATCGGGCGATGGGCGCTTTCTGCGCTCGCGTCCACCGCTACGGTGCCGCCCATCCAGCCCGTCGTAAGCGGGACGGTGGCCGCCGGGGACAGCTTCAGCGTGTACGTCAACGTCGGAGCGGATACCGCGACCGTCACGAACCTCTTCGGCATCGGGTTCACACTCAGCTACGATCCAGGCCTCTTCCGCGTCCTGACCATTGCGCCCGAGGCATTCATCGACGACGGCGACCTCATCTTCAGTCAGACCGTCGATAGCACGGCCGGAGAAATCCACGCCAGTGTCACGCGAAAGCGGGGCGCCGTGGGAGTTTCCGGGTCAGGCGCCGTGGTCCGCATCGACTTCGCGGCCAACAGCGGCATTTCAGATCAGACTTCGCCCCTCGCCCTTTCTGAGATCCTCGCGGTCGATCCGGACGGTGTCTCCATCCCCTTAAGCGCACAGACTGGAGAAATCGAGGTAGCCAACGTCTACGTCTGGCCTGGAGACACCGACAACGACGGAGATGCCGACATCAGCGACGTGCTCCCGATCGGGGCTAATTTCGGCCTGACGGGTCCGGCTCGTGCCGACGCCAGTCTTACCTGGGAGGCCCAACTGGCCCCGGCACCGTGGAACCCCGCCGACGCCATGTATGCAGATGCGACGGGAGATGGAGTCGTGAACCAGAACGACGTACTCCCCATCGGCGTCAATTTCAGTCTCGCGCGCTCGGCCGGGGCATCGCTCATGGCAAGGCTGCAAGCGTCCCCCGAGCCCCTCGGCTCCATACGCATCCCGGCCCTTTCCGCCGGAGCGCAGTTCCCGGCTTCCTTATCGCTCGGCAGCAGTACCCGACCGGTCGCCGGTGCCCTGGGGTTCTCCGCCGAGTTTACCCTCCCGCCGAACGTCCGTGTGGTCCATTCGCGGCCCGGAAGGCTACTGGACGACGGTGACCTCGTCACACTCGAGATCGCCGACGGCAACCGGTACTACGTGGCCTATACGCGGAAGCGTCCGGCAAAGCCGGTCGCCGGAAGCGGACCGGTGCTGGAGCTTTCGCTCCAGGTGACCGCGCCCCTGGATGCGCCCGCGGACATCCGGCTCGACGCCCTCACGCTCGGCACCCTGGAGGGAAGCGCCCCCGTGCTGGCGGAATCAGGCACGCCCATACAGTTCACCAGCCCGGCTGCGGTCGCAACCGAAAGTGAGCTTCCGAGGGCGTTCGCGCTCAGGGGATCGTACCCCAACCCGTTCTCCACACGCGCAACGCTCACGTTCGACCTGCCACAATCGGCCGAAGTAACGGTCGTGATATACGATCTGCTCGGGCGTGAAGTCCGGAGGTTGGCCGCAGGGGAGGTCGCCGCCGGCGCCGGGCGGCGGCTGGAGTTGAACGGATCGGGGCTGCCTTCGGGCACTTACCTGTACCGCCTGCAAGCCGAGATGCCCTCCGCCACGCGATCTGCGTTCGGCAGGTTCGTCCTCATCCGGTGACGCTCACCGGACAGGCACCTCTCCTTCGGGCTGCGGATGCGAGGGGGAGGTGCCTGTCGCAATCTGTAAAAAGCCCTCAAGTTGATCAACTTGAGGGCTTTTTACATGGGGTGCCCAAGAAAGGACTCGAACCTTCACGGCCTTGCGGCCACATGACCCTGAATCATGCGCAGATCGACGTTTACGGCTCATTTGAGGGGGTTTTGCAAAAAGGTGGACACCAAATTGGACACCGACCCCGTTTCCGTTGCCATATCCCTACACGGTTATGGCAGGACTCATTCAGCGACCGAACGGCATCTTTTACGGGCAATTTGATGCCCCGAACCGCACCCGTAAGCGGGTATCACTCAAGACCAAGCGAAAGGACACGGCCCGGCGTCTGTTCGTCAAGCTCACAAGAGACCATGAGAGCGGCGCGTACGACCCGTGGGCGGACGATCCCTTCACGTACGACCGCAAGACCGAAGCGAAGCCCGCGACCGTTACAGAAGCTCTCACGGCCTTTCTCGCACGTAAACGCCGCGATGGGAAGAAACAGAACACGCTCAACTCTTACGAGTGGATCGTCGGACTCTTTGCCGAACGGATCGGGGATAAGCCGCTTACCGAAGTGACCGGCGAGGACATAGACGGCTTCTGTAAGGATACGTCCGTAAGCAAGGCTTCCCGGCGCACCCGGTTCACGCACGTGCGAGCGTTCATCCGTTGGACTGTGAAGAATGGACTTCTGACGACGTGCCCACTTGTCGGCATTGACGCCCCGCCCAAAGCCGACAAGACACCGAAAGCCATTA
>DASSAV010000260.1:0-3346 GCA_035699265.1 Rhodothermales bacterium | reverse complement strand
CTTGACGGGTATGGTGATGGCCGTGAAGGACGTCATCTGCATCCAGGGACAGCGCGTCACGTGCGGATCCCGAATACTGGAAGACTTCCGCTCGCTCTACAGCGCCACGGCCGTCGAGCGGCTTCACGAGGCCGGCGCCATTTTCATCGGCAAGACCAACTGCGACGAGTTCGCCATGGGCTCGTCCAACGAAAACTCCCACTTCGGCCCCGTGCGCAACCCGCGCAATCCCGACTACGTGCCGGGCGGCTCTTCGGGTGGCTCGGCCGCGGCCGTGGCCGCCGGCATGTGCCACACGGCCCTCGGGACGGACACCGGCGGCTCCATCCGCCAGCCCGCTGCCTTCTGCGGCGTCGTTGGCCTTAAACCTACCTATGGGCGGGTGAGTCGCTACGGCCTGGTGGCCTATGCCTCCTCGTTTGACTGCATGGGTCCCTTTGCCCGCACCATCGAGGATGCTGCTGCCGTGCTGGGCATCATCGCGGGACATGATCGCTGGGACTCGACCAGCGCACAGGTGCCTGTGCCTGACTACCGCGCCGCGCTCCAGGGTTCCGTCGCAGGGCTCCGCATCGGCCTCCCCCGGCAATACTTCGCCGAAGGGCTCGACGCCGGCGTGCGCAATATGCTGGAGGAACAGGTCGCCGCGCTGAAGGAGTTGGGAGCCCGGGTCGTGGAAGTCTCGCTACCGCATACCGATTACGGCATCGCCGCCTACTACGTTCTGGCCACCGCCGAGGCATCCAGCAACCTCGCCCGCTACGACGGCATCCGCTACGGCTACCGCGCCGACCTGAAAGACGTCCGCCGCTCCCTCGAATCCGAGCGCCGCGCTCTCGTGGATGCCCTCGCGGACGCGGAAGCCATCGGCGACGATACCGAACTGGCCGCCCTGCGCGGCAGGCTCGACGCCCAGGACTCGTTCCTGCAGCGCCTCTACGTTCAGACGCGCACCGAGGGCTTCGGCGAAGAAGTGAAGCGCCGGATCATGCTCGGCACGTACGTCCTCTCCTCGGGCTACTACGACGCTTACTATGCGAAGGCCCAGAAAGTCCGTACCCTCATCCGCCGCGATTTCGATGCCGCCCTGGAGGAGGTAGACGTGATCCTGACGCCTGCTACACCCTCGCCCGCATTTAGGATCGGGGAGAAGACGGATGACCCGCTCGAAATGTACCTGAGCGACGTGTACACCGTCACGGCCAACCTGGCAGGCATCCCGGGCCTGGTCGTTCCCATTGGGGACCACCCCGATGGGCTGCCCGTCGGCCTCCAACTCCTCGGTCGCCCCTTCGACGAAGCATCCCTCTTCCGCACCGGCCATGCCGTCACCCAGGCATCCTCAACACCCGCAACCTGATCGCCCCCCTGCTCCCACACTCCACTCTCCCACGCCGCGTTTCCTCCATTCCTTCTCTCCTCCTCTCTTTCTCTCTTTCGCACTCTCCCCCTTTCCTCCTCTCTCCCATTCCCCCTCTCCTCCTCTCATTCCCTCTCTCCCTCATTCCCCCTCTCTCAAACGGCGGCCGTCTCTTCCCTCCGTCGGATGATCCTGTTCATCGCTTTCACGATGATGAACGCCGAGAACGCTATGATCAGAAACTCGATCACTGCGTTAATGAAGAGCCCGTAACCGATAGCTACGGGAGGGATCATCGTTCCATCCGGCCCGAGGTGGGCTCCGCGCAGTACGATCATCAGATCCTTGAACTCCACACCCCCGATTGCCAGCCCGATGGGCGGCATGATGATGTCGTTGACGAGCGACGTGACGACCTTGTTGAAGGCCAGCCCAATGATGAGGCCGACCGCCATGTCCAGAGCGTTTCCCTTGACCGCAAACTCCCTGAATTCCTGAATGACGCCCATAGCCGCCTCCTTTGTGATGGTCAGGTTCGTACAGGTTCAAACCGCGATCCGGAAAAGTACGGCGGCTGCTTCAGATTGCAAACGGTGCCCACCGCGCGCCAACTCTGCCCCCTCTCCCTTTCCTCCTCCTCTCTTCCATTCCTCCGCTCTTTCTCTCTTTCTCCCTCTCACGAACCCGCCACGCTCAATTCTGCTGCAAGTACACCTCTGCCCGGAGTCGCGCCTTCGAAAGCAACACTCGAGCAAACCGGAAGGAAGCCTCCAGGTTGCGCGTCTCGACGAGCTGTTCGGCAGTAGCCGCCACGTCGCGGCGGGTCCAGACGGCCTGTTTCAGATAAAAACGGTCTAAGGGGATGTGGAACACGGCAGTCACCGGAGAAGAATGGAAAACGCCTCCGCAGAAGCATCGGCAAGTACAGAGAACGCTTAAGATTACAACATGTTCACAACCCCATTGCAACCCGGTCTCCAGCCTCAGGCCGGAAGAACTCTGGGTGCGCGACGGCCTTCTCTCCCCTAACCTCCTCGCTCTTTCGCCAGCCCGTTACAATTTCTCGCCGCAATGTGTGTCTGCGTATCCGACACGTTGCGTTCCCCGCGAAACGGCCTTCCACAGCCTCTGTTGCATGACACATACCCTGATGGATAGTCTTGATTGCAACGCGGAGATCGATAAATGGACAGTACGAGCAAGTATTTCGGAGCGCTGCTGTGTCTCTTGTTTGCGTTTCTGCTGGCTTCCTGCACCCGATCCGATCATGGGGGCTCCGCGGAAGGACCGGCGGCAGGCGCGGCGCGGCGAGACTCCTCCCAGGACTCCTCGCGGGCGCAGAAGGCCCCCCGGTCTGCCGGTACAGACGTGAAGCAGCAGGAGATCGCGCGCATGCAGGAGGCGCTCCAACAATATCAGAAAATCGCCCGCCAGGGTGGATGGCCGGATCTGAGCGCCGACAGCACCCTGGAGCCGGGCGATTCGTATGGCGACCTGGCCGACCTCCGCAAACGTCTCGTCATGACCGGCGATCTACCCCGCTCTGACGCAGAGGCGCAGGACAGCACGTACTCGGGTCCGCTCGTAGACGCCGTGGTGCACTTTCAGGCGCGCACCGGACTCAGGGTGGATAGTATCATCGGCCCCGACACCTGGTCCGAGTTGAACACGCCTCCACAGCAACGCGTCGGCCAGCTTCAGGCCAGCCTGCACAACCTGGAGGAACTGCCGGATACACTCGGCACCGGTCGTTTCATCCTGGTCAACATCCCCGAGTTCAGGCTCCGGGCCTACCGGAACGGCAAGCCGGTGCTGGAGATGCCCGTCATCGTAGGCGAGGAGTACCACGAAAAACAGACGCCGCGTTTCAGCGACACCATGGAGTACGTGATCTTCCGGCCCTACTGGAACGTCCCGGACGGCATCGCGGCCAGAGAGATTCTCCCCGAGGCGCGCGAGGATCCCGGCTACCTGGATCGGAACGGC
>DASSAV010000259.1:0-4224 GCA_035699265.1 Rhodothermales bacterium | reverse complement strand
GTTAGCATCATTCTGGAACGAATGCCCCCCGGCACCGCCGAGAGGAGGCACTATCACCACAGTGCCCGTCAGTTCTTCTTCGTGCTGCACGGATCCCTCACCATCGAACGGGACGGACACTGCTACGAACTTCAGGAAGAGTAAGGATTAGAGATCGCTCCCGGTGCCTATCATCAGGTGACGAACCAGTCAGCCCACGAAGCCGAGTTCCTCGTCATCTCCACACCCCCTGCCCACGGTGACCGCTTACCTGCTCCGCAACCGCGTTGAAACATACTTGCTATCTCCTCCCAACTTCCACACCCCCGTACTCCCATACCACATGAACACCTGAACACTTGGAAATCCCTGAACACCACATCGTAGATACCGCGCAAACGCAACTTTATCCCCTTGCTTCGGACCGGCAAGACCTGGGCTATCGGCTTGCGAATGCGCTGTCCTACACGGTCAACCCCCTCATCTCCCCCGCCGCCCTGTTCGGAATCGTACTCGTCTACTGCGGCGTCCCGATGCCGCGGGTGGCCTCGGCCGTGCTGCTGGTCTTCTTCTTCTTCGGACTCGTCCCCCTCGGCTACATCGGCTGGCTCATCAGGCGCAGGCAGGTCGGCTCCGTCGAAGTCCGGTTTCGCCAACACCGAACGCGGCCGTTTCTGGTGACCATCGCCTCGTCTCTGGCCGCCGCCCTCGCCGTTCCGTTCGCCACGCCGTCGGTCAGCACACTCACGGCGTCCCTGATACTCTGCTTCGCATTGAATACGTCCCTGGCGGCGCTCGTAAATGCCCGGTGGAAGATTTCCATCCACCTGCTCTCCATAGCCGGGTGCCTCTCCATCTTGCTGTACTTCGCCTACCCTCCCCTCCCCCTTGGCGTCACCCCCGTAATCCTGCTCGGCCCCCCGTTGCTCGCGTGCATCGCCCTCCTCGTGATCGCCCTGATGTGGGCCCGCGTGCGCGTCCACGCACACACCCCGGCACAGGTGACGGCAGGCGCCTGCGTGGGCCTCGTTCTGCCCTATCTGGAGTTGTTTTTCCTCTACCGCTCGGGTATCTTACCGGGGATTTGAACCGATCCACGTCCACCCAACCCTCTTCCCGCAAGCCCGTAACGCTATCGCGCGACAGATACGATCCCGACTGCCCAGCTCTGTCCGTTACGGTGCCCCATGCGCCTTTTTGCCCTCATCCTCGCAGGCCTCCTGCTTCCGTCCCTCTACGCCCCCGCGGCGCGTGCCCAGAGTTGGGGCACCGCGGCGGGCCGTGTGACGGATAGCGCCTCGGAGGATCCCATCCCCGGCGCGACCATCATCGTGGCGGGCACCGACTTCGGAACCGCCTCCAATAGCGACGGCGCCTACGAGCTGCGGCTGCCGGCCGGACGCTACCAGCTCCGGTTCTCGGCTATCGGGTACGAATCGCATCTGGACTCCGTCTCCGTCAGCCGCGACCGCACGACCCGGCTCGACGTGAGCCTCAAGCCCACCGTCGTGCAGATGGAGGGCCTCACCGTCGAGGAGGCGGGCGCGGGCGGCCAGGCAGGGGCGCACCACCTCGATCCCGGCGAGGTACAGAACATCCCGGCGCCCTTCCACAACGGCTTCGGCGCGCTCATGACGCTGCCCGGCGTGGCTACCCACAACGAGCTCTCCAACCAGTATTCCGTCCACGGCGGCGGCTTCAACGAGAACCTGATCTTCCTCAACGGCTTCGAGGTCTTCATGCCGTTCCGTCCCCGCCAGGGCGAGCAGGAGGGACTCGGCCTGCTCAACCCGGACATGGCGCGGAGCATCACGCTCTATACCGGCGGCTTCCCCGCCCGCTACGGCGGCAAGCTCTCCTCCGCGCTCGACGTGCGCTACATCCGTCCGGACGGCCAATCCCTGCGCGGATCAGCCTATGTGTCCCTCCTGGATGCCGGCGTGACGGCCAGTTCCTCCGCCTTTAACGGACGGTTCGGGTGGGTCGCCGGGCTCCGCAAGGCACAAGCCCGCCGCTTCTTCAGCACGCAGGAGCTCAAAGGCAACTACCAGCCCGACTACACCGACGTGCAGGGCGCCTTCTCCTTCCGCCTGGCCCGGGGACACGAGATCGAAGGCCTGGGCATCCTGGCCGACCACCAGTTTCTGCTCGACCCGCGCAACCGCAAGACCTACTTCGGCACCTACAGCCTCACCGGCCCGTCGGACCTCCGCTCGCTCTGGGTCTCTTACAGCAACGACAGCGCCGAGCGCGACGGCTACTCCACACGCTTCGGCGGCGTCCGGCTCTCTGACCGGCTCTCCAGCCGCCTCCACGTGGAGCACGACCTCTCCTACTTCCAGACGTCAGAGTCGGAGTTCCTGAACCTCATCGGGTCAGCCATCCTCTACCAGGTGGACGTAGGCGAAGGGGACGCAAACACCGGCGCCGGACACATGCCCCTCGGCAACTCGCGCCAGGTGGACGCCGCCGACAACCGGGTCGACGTGAGCACACTCACCGGAAAGGGCCGCTGGATGTTCAACACGGGCCGCCACGCTGCTGAAGCCGGGTGGTCCCTCCGCAGTCTCCAGTTCGACGATAGGCTCTTCGAGAAGTCAGCCGTGGTCGGCCGCTCCCTGGAAGGCGACGTCGTCCGCCTCGTCGTCGACAGCCTCAACGATACGTCACGGCTGAATGCCGTACAGTCCAGCTTCTATGCCCAGGATGCCGTAGACCTGCTGCCGGAACGCAACCGGCTCGTCATCACGGGCGGCATCCGCGCGGACCACTTCTCGTTCAACCACGAGTGGACCGTCTCCCCCCGGCTCACGGCGCGGTATCAACTGAATACCAGAACGACGCTGCTCGGCTCGTGGGGCATCTACTACCAGGCGCCGACCTACCGCGAATTGCGCGGAGAACCCGACAGCACCATCGCCGGATCGCTCAATCACGACATCCGCTCACAGCGCTCCATCCAGTTCGTCGGCGGCGGCGAGTATTTCCTCGCGAAAAAACGGCTGTACCTCCACGCGGAAGCCTACTACAAAGGGCTCTCCAACCTGATCTCGTACAGCGTCGAAAACGTCCAGGTAAAGTATTCCGGCCACAACGACTCCGACGGCTACGTCTACGGGCTCGACTTCCAGCTTCGCGGCGAGTTCGTCCCCGGCCTCGAAAGCTGGGTGAACTACAGCTACATGGTCGCCCGCGAGCGCATGCGGCCCGCGTACACGACCCCGGAAAACGCAGGCCTCGTCCCCCGCCCCACCGACCAGCGCCACACCTTCTCCGCCTATATACAGGACTACGTCCCCGGCGACCAGACCTGGAAGATCCACCTCCGCGCCCTCTTCGGGAGCGGCCTGCCCTATACCCCCCCGGAACCCGGGAGACGCCTGGGCAACATCACCGAGCAAGTGCCCGGCCCCCGCCTCTCCGAACGCTTCATCGAATACAAGCGGCTCGACATGGGCCTCACGAAGGAACTGCTGGTCTTCAAGAAAGGCATCTCCAGCCCGGTCCGGCTCGAACTCACCGCCGAAGTGCTGAACGTCTTCGACATGCTGAATACCGTCGCCTACAACTGGGTCCCCAACGCCAGCGGCATCTGGAACCGCATCCCTACCCGCCTGACCCCCCGCACCCTCAACGTCCGCATGCTCGTCACTTTCTAAAGCTCCCCTGAGCCGCTGTACCTGGAACAACACCGCTCTCGATGCCTCGCCTTTGTGACCTCGACGCGATCTCAATTTGGATGTACGCCTATGACAACAATATCCATAAGGCTGCCCACATCCATGCCCGCTACGCTGAACACGTAGCGGTTATTCGTATCCCGGACGGGCTGATTCTGTCTGGTGACTTGCCGCGCAGCGAGATGAAACGGGTGCTGAACTGG
This sequence comes from Rhodothermales bacterium, assembly GCA_035699265.1. Lineage (GTDB taxonomy): Bacteria > Bacteroidota > Rhodothermia > Rhodothermales > DASSAV01 > DASSAV01. Next base: position 362 of record DASSAV010000259.1, on the reverse strand, counting down.
ATCGAATTTCACCAGCAGGAGTTGATGGATGCGTGGGCGCTTTCGGTTGCAGGCAGAAAGCCCCCTCGGATTGAATCATGAAAGAGACGCCCTACATACGATCCGTTGCCCCTCTGGAAGGCACAAAGCTCTTCGTCGCTTTCAGGAACGGAGAGCAGCGCATACTCGACCTGAAGCCATTCATTGACGGGTCCGAGTTCTTTAGCGAACTCAATGACCCGGAGTATTTCCGGCAGGTGCGGCTCGTATGGGGCGGTCACGGCATTGACTGGCCCCACGAACAGGACCTGAGCAAAGACACCGTCTACGCCGAGAGCAAGGAGCTATTCGTTGCACCTCAGAGCGTCTCGGACCTGATACAG
>DASSAV010000258.1:0-6178 GCA_035699265.1 Rhodothermales bacterium | reverse complement strand
TGGTGCCTGGAGGGTTTCAGGCGACGATCGGCGGAACCGTGCGAGAAGGAAGCCTCGAGAACGCAGGCGTTGATTTTCTTCAGGATGACCCGGACCCCTTGACGCCCGGTGAAAACACGATCATTCCGTACTTCGGTCCGCTCACCGGACACGGCGTCCTCTCCTACTCGTTCGCACAGAGCCGGGGGCTCCTGCAGTTGACGGCCCGATATGAGAGCGCACGCTACGTGAACCGTACGAAAGATCGTAAGCTCGGCGACTTCTTCGACATGGATACCGCACTCTCGTATCAGGTCACGCCCGCGCTGGGGCTCGTAGCGCGCGTAGACAACATCAGTGCGGGCTATCTGGAGCGGTGGGAGCGGTACCCGGAACCGCCGTTCGCCGTCATGGCGGGCATGCAGATCAGGTGGTGACGGGGGCGGGGAGACCGCAACCGGTGCAAAACCAAGTGGAAAGCGTTTCATTCTGCAACAGGAACCATTATCTTTTTGACCTGACACGCGGCCACGGTCCATTCCACCACGACCCGCTCGCGCCTTGCGCCGTGCATCTTTCATCGACATCTCTCGTTATGCCTACCCCCTCTCAAGAACAGGTTGCCAGTGCCCTCGCCGACGTCATCGGTGAGGTGCTCCGGAAGGGACAGGACGTGCGGGTCCCCGGTCTGGGCACCTTCCGCATCCATCACCAGGTAAGCCAGGTGGAGCGCAGTGCAGACGGAGAGATCGTGATGAAGCCCCCGAAAGACGTTATCGCGTTCGCCGCGGACAAGTAAGCAGGTCCAGTACCTGCCCCCATCGAGAATACCCCTTTCGAATGCCCACCTCCATCGCCGCCGCCATAGCCCGCCAACTGGAAGCCGATCCCGCAGAAACGGATCGGGTGCTGGAAGACCTCGTCCAGAACGTCCGGCACGACGTGGCCCGGGACGGCGAATCCGTCGTGCCCGGTCTCGGGACGTTCCGGCTCTTCAACGGGACCATCGTTTTCGAGCCGGACTACGGGCTTGCACTATCCGTCAACCACCGCTACGCCGGTCTCGAGCCGCTGCTCGTCAACGGCAGCGAACGCAGGCGCCAGGAGGAGCATGCGCCCGCGTCGTATGCCGGGGCGGTGTCTCCGGGCACGCTTCCAGAGACAGGCCCGGAGCCCGACGACCTCAGCGTACCGTCCCTTTCCATCCATCCGGAGGAAGAAGTACCCGGGCAGGCCGCGCCGCCAGCGGAGCCGTTTCAGGATACGGAGGAGCTGGAACGTGAGGGAGCAGCCGGGGATACCGAGCCGTTCGCGGAGGAAGACACAGACGTACCGCCGCCGGAGGATACCGAGCTGGTGGCGATGGCAGTAGAGCCGCCATTTGAGCCAGAAATATCTGAGCCAGAGGTATCTGAGCCAGAGTATGTGGCCCTGCCGGAAGAGACCGAAGCCGAGCCGCCCGCGGCAGAACAACCGGCGCTTGCGGCTCCGGAGGACGTGGCAGAACAGGAGGAAGCCCTGGACGAACGAGAGCCGGCCGACGCCGTGCCCGACGTCCTCGGTGAGTTCGCGTCCTCACGGCCCACCGTCCCGGCCATCCACGAGGAGGAGCCGGAAGGGACCGATGAAGCTGAGATAGATGAAGAGGAGGAGGCCGCCTGGGATGCGTCCTTTGACGAAACAGGTGAAGAGACGCTCATCTGGGCAGGTCCGGAGGCATTGGAAGAACCGGAGGCGCCGCGCGAGCCTGAAATCCGCGATGAGGAGGAAGCGCCCGAGACGCCGCAGGACCGGGAAATGCCGGCGGAGCAGGAGGCGGGAGAAGCACGTGAGGAGCTCAGGGTTCAAGAGGACGAGGCGTACCCTGAGCCTCCCGCGCTGGGTGCCCAGCTAACGTCCGGCAGTCCTTTCTTCGAACCCTGGCCGGAAGACTTGCCGAGCCTCGAAGCGGAGCCCAACGCACAAATCTTTCCGAGTAACTACGAGGAGCCGCCCGCTGAGACGGAGCCAGCCGAGGCAGCGAGTGAGGAACTGCCGTCCGTCGCCCCGGAACCCGACGACTTCGAGACCTGGAACCCCGAGCAACCCGAGCCGGAGCCTTCCGCCGAAATCAGCCCCTACGGCCGCTACGAGCCAGAGCCGCCGGTGCAAGAACCTGCGCCCGAGGCCGAGGTGGAAGAGACGTCGCCGGAGCCGCCTGCCCCGGTGCTCGAAGCAGCCGAAACGTACCCGGCAGATCCGCTGACAGCGGCATCCGCAGAAGCCTCAGAGCCAGAGACCCCGGAGCCAGAGGCCGAAGAACGCAAGCGGTCAATTGCGGGATGGCTGATCGGGGCGGTCGTGCTGATTGCCATTCTCGCAGCGCTGTATCTGCTGTTCATCCCACGTCAGCGGCCCGTGCCGCCGGCCACGCCGCCGGTCGCCGAAAACACCGCGCCTGCCCCCAGTACGACGGACACTTCGTCCGCTTCAGCCGTCATGGATACGGCGGGGGCGGCGGTCAACCAGCCTGAGCCTGCGCCGCCTGCCGCTTCACCGGCGGAGGAAGTACCTTCGCAAGCGGAAACAGGGGCGCCGACGCCGAGTACGGCGAACATCTCTCCCCTGAGAAGGCCGGGGGGAATCGACGTGAGCGCGGGCGGTGTAACGCTGGTCGTGGCCTCTACCCCGAGCCGCACCTCGGCCGACGCGATGGCCCGGCGCTTCCGAGACATGGGCTACACCACGGCAACTTTCTATGGCGACTATGGCGGGGTGACCCGCTACCGGGTCGGTGTCGGGCAGTTCAAGGACGACGTCTCAGCCGAAGCGCAACGCGACCACTTGCCCGACGCCTTTCCCGACGATACCTGGCTCATGCCGATACGGTCCGACATGGAAATCTACCAGTAGGCCCGCGGCATGTTTTCATTCCTTTAATCTTCCTGACTACTGATCAGCCCCGCCGCTTTTCTTCCAGAAGCAACCCGGCGTGGCCCAGCGGACGCTTATGACAGTCCAGATGTTGTTCTTCCAGAGCGTGGCCCTCCCTGTCGACACGCTCGCGGCTCAGGCCGGTCCAGGCGCAGGCCAGTACGATTCCTACCTCGACATGATTCTGGCAGGCGGATGGGTCATGATCCCCATCTTTCTGCTCTCGGTCCTGAGCGTGTACATCTTCGTAGAGCGCTTCATCACGCTGCGAAAGGCGAGTACCCGCCCGCAGGCGATCACGGAGCGTATCCGCCAGTACGTGCACTCGGGCGACATCCGGGGCGCCATCGTGTACTGCGAGGCCCAGGGCAAGCCGATCACGAACATCATCAAGACCGGACTGGAGCGGCTGGGGCGCCCCATTTCAGACATCCAGGACGCCGTGCAGGCGGCCGGGCGCTACGAGGCGTTCGAACTGGAGCGGAAGATGGACGTGCTCGCCAGCGTCGCGGGCATCGCGCCGATGCTCGGGTTCCTCGGAACCGTGACGGGCATGATCAAGGCGTTCCAGGCCATCCAACAGCTTCAGGGCGCCGTGGACCCCAGCCAGCTCGCCGGGGGCATCTGGGAGGCTTTGATCACGACGGTCTTCGGACTCGTCGTCGGGATCGCCGCCTACTTCTTCCACAACTGGCTGACGAGCCGGATCGGGCGTGCGGTCAACGACATGGAGCGCTCGGCAACGGACTTCATCGACCTCCTCCAGGAGCCCGCCCCCCGCCCGGTGTCGTACGAAATGCAGCAGTATTGATTTGAAACTACGAGACCAGGAATCGAGGAATCCAAGAGGAGTCTAGGAGCCGAGGAATCTATGAGTCTACGATTGATGTACCGGAATCGTACCCTCCTCCTCTCGTAACACACTTCCCCTCCTGCTCTCGTACCCTCCTAGACTCGTAGGCTCACAGGCTCTCAGAGAACATGCCGCTCAGTTTTCGATATCAGCGCAAGCCGCTCAACACGTTCAGTGCAGCGGGCCTGACGGACATCGTCATGCTGCTTCTCATCTTCTTCCTCCTCACGTCGAATTTCATCCCGCAATTCGGCATTCAGGTCAACCTGCCCCAGGTCAGTTCGGCCGCGCCGACGGACGATCAGTACGTGACGGTCGCCATCACCGCCGACGGAGCGTATTACGTCGGCCAGAAGGAGGTACCGCGCCAGGAACTTCTCTCGGCCATTTCGCAGGCCAAAGGGGGTAAGACCGCGCTCGTGCTCCGTGCGGATGAAAAGGCCACCGTGGGCCAGTTCGCACAGGTGGCGAGCATCGCCAGGGCGCTCGAACTGCGGATCCTGATGGCGACGGACCGGGCGGATAGAGCTGGAAGCAGGTAGCCAGGCGAGGGCGGGTCCGTGCCGCAAGCCCTGTTAGAACAATGCACTAACATGCCGGTTGAAGCAGCAACCAGCCTTTAGTGTGGGCGATGTCATCTTGTGCCGGGGATCCAGGCGGGGTCATGCGGGCGGACGGCGTTCCGACGACGACTCGGTTCATCCATTACAGGCACGGCGCTCTTCCCGAGGCTTCCGGCCTCCGATAAGGCCCTTCCGGGCCGGTTGAGGCGCATCCCGGCGCTCGCACAGTTCCAGGTGTTGCGGACCGATGGTATCGGGGCCGCAAGCATTTCCGTATTATGAAAGCCCATTCCAGCGAATTGAAGCGGATTGACGCCGTATGAGGAGCCTGCATCGAAAGATCGAGGTCAGCTATCTCGTGCTGGTGGGGATCACGGTAGCGATCTCCACCTTCTCGGCCTACCACTTTTCAAAGCTGGGCACGTCCACCCGGCAGCTCTTGCAGGAGAACTACCGCAGCGTGCAAGCTGCGGAAGGCATGGTGAAGTCGCTGGAGCGGCAGGAGAACGCCCAACTCACCATGCAATACGGCAACGTGGAGGCAGGCCGTCGGGCCTTCATCTCAAGCCGGGAAGACTTCTTCCACGCCTACGAAGAAGCATGGAAACGCGTCTCGCTCCAACAAGAATCGACCCTTCTCGATAGCATCTCGGCATCCTACGAGAAGTACCTCGCGGCGTCAGACTCGCTCTACGCACTCGCAAGTGTCGGCGGGGACGCGGAACAGAGCACTTACAAGAACAGCCTCCGGCGGCTGGCAGACGGTCTCCGGCAATACAGCATGCAACTGTTGCAACTCCACCAGAATGCGATGGTGCAGCAGCAGCAGGAAGTGGAGAACCTGGCCAACGCTGCGACCAAGGCCGTGGTGGTAGCCTCCGTGCTCGCCGTCCTGCTCAGTCTGGTTGCCAGTTTGCAGTTCGTCCAGCAGATCGTCCGCCCGATCGAGCACCTGACCAATAGCGTCCGCCGGATCGGACGCGGGCAGCTCAGCGAGCAGATCGAGATTACGACAGAGGATGAGATCGCTGAGTTGGGCCGAGAGTTCAACAAGATGACGGAGCGCCTGGCGGCATTCGAGGCCATGAACGTACAGAAGCTTATCGCCGAGAAGAAGAAGTCGGAGTCTCTGGTGGCCGCGCTGCCGAACCCGGTGATCCTGACGGACGAGTACGACCGGCTGCTTCTCCTGAATGAGGCCGCCATCCAGGTGCTGCAAGTGCAGGACGGCACCTGGCAGGAACGGTACCTGCTGGAGGTGGCGCTGAACGATTCACTGGCGCAACACCTCAGCGGCGCCATTCCAACGGAATCGGACGAACCCGACCCGGTGCTGCCCGTCGCCGTAGACGGCTCTACCCGGTATTACCGCCGCCGTCTCGTCCTCATCCGTACACCGGAAGGGCACGTCGACCTGAAAGTCGTGCTCCTGGAGGACGTGACGCACTTCAAGGAGTTGGACCAGCTCAAGTCGGACTTCCTGGCGGCCGTTTCGCACGAGCTCCGCACACCACTCACTTCGCTGGGCATGGCGCTCGACCTGATGCAGCAGGAGGTGTCCGGGCTGTTGACCGACATGCAGCGAGAGCTGCTGGAAACCGCGTCCGAGGACAACGAGCGATTGAAGAAGTTTGTGGAAGCCCTGCTCGCGCTGGCCCGTCTCGAAGCGGGCATGTACCACCCGGAACGCGCGCGGCTCGATCTGGACATGGTGATCCAGCAAGCGGCGGGGGGGCTGCGGCTACCCTTCTCGCAATCAGGGGTCGCCCTGGAAGTAAACCTTCCTGCTCAACTGCCGCCCATCAGCGGGGACCCGGAACAGCTCGGGTGGGTGGTGACGAACCTCGTCGGCAATGCGCTTCGCCACACC
>DASSAV010000257.1:0-2597 GCA_035699265.1 Rhodothermales bacterium | reverse complement strand
GGTGTCGTGGTAGCCCATGCCGATGTAGGACCGGTACAGGGTATTGCGCGACCCGATCTCGCGCACCAGATCGAGCAGTTCCGCTTCGGAGCGGGCGGGGGGGAGATCGAGCGGATGTTCCACCCGGATGGGGGCCGGAATAGTCTGGTTGGTCAACTCATCCAGGGAGGAGACGCCGAGTGCTTCCAGCATCTCATGGATCTCGTCATCGGAAGGCCCGATGTGCCGGTCGGCAAACCGGTCGGAATAGCGCAGGTCGATGGGCATGTAGCGGATGTGGGGAGTTCGGGTTGAAAGTTGGCGGGTTGAGGGTTTGGGGGAGAGACTACGAATCTATGAGAGTAGGATGATACGCGTATGTGAGTGTGGGAGTTGGGGGGCGTGGTGTTCAGAAGCGCCTAAATGGGCCTGATTTCTACCACCCCTAACCCCTCCTGTCCAGGAGGGGAACTTGCTTTTCCTCACCAAACAGTCTATTGGCGCCGGGTGCTGATGGGGCGGTCTAACACGGATCGGCGGTTCCTGTTCTACGGCGGAAGAAAACCTCACCGCTCATTCACCGTCGGCGCTGTGCGCGGCGTGTTGGAGGTAGTCGAGGGCTTCACGGGCCGCCTGTTGCTCGGCCATTTTCTTGCTCGGGGCCGTGCCCCTCCCATAGGGTTTGCCCGCGATCAGCACCTCGACGGTGAACGTCTTTTCGTGGCTGGGCCCCTCCTCCGCCACGACGCGGTAGCGGGGCTGTGGCTGCCCGATGGACTGCGCATATTCCAGCAAGATGCTTTTGTAGTTGTCCCGCCGGGTGGCCAGGTCGCCCAGATCGACGGCATTCAGCATGCTCCCGTGGATAAACCGCCGCGCGGCCCCCATGCCCTGATCCAGGTAGAGCGCGCCGACGACGGCCTCGAAGGCATCCGCGAGGATGGTCTGGTTCGTCCGCCCGCCCGTCTGCTCCATGTTCTCGCTGATGAGGACGAGCCGGTCGAGTCCGATGCGGAGGGCGGCGTCTGCGAGGGCCGCCCCGTTCACCAGCTTCGACCGCAGCCGGGTGAGGAAGCCTTCGTTCTGGTCGGGAAACCGGTCGTACAGGTCCTCGGCGACGACGAACCCGAGCACGGCGTCACCCAGGAACTCCAGCCGTTCGTTGGAGAAGAGGTGGCTGTCCGGCTGGCCGCGGAGCATGGAGCGGTGCATCAGGGCAAGCCGGTAGAGTTGCGGGTCACCGATGGCCACGCCTACGATCCGCTCGACGTCGCGCCGGAGCGCATCATCCCTGCTCACCTCGGGGGCCAGGTCTGTGCCGGGCGGGTACGCCGAAACCTCTCGCGCAGGCGAATCCGGCGAGTGGAAGAGGGTACGGAGTGTTTGCAGCAGACTCACAGGCAGGCCGGCAACGGCTGGTCGATCTTTCTTCCAGGAAAGATACGACTTCTGGTCCGATGTCTGTTGTCCGTGGTCAGTTGTCAGTTGTTGGTTGTGGTCTGGCGTTCGGGTGTTGAGAGTTGCAAGGTTGAAGGTTGCGGCTGGGGATGTAGAGGAGAGCTTATTGCAGGGGGATGGTGTCGACGCGCTGGTTCTGGGCGCCGCCTTCTTTCTTGCTGGTGTTGCCCAGGCTCCGGCCCATGCCGATCGTCGTCATGCGGCGCGGGTTTACGTCGCGGGACCGGTAATACTCTGCGACGGCGCGCGCGCGGTCTGCCGACAGCTCGCTGGGGTTCCGCTCGCCGGGAGCGGCCCACCCCTCGATCCGTACCTGCACATTCGGGCAAGCGTCGAGGTACTGTGCGTTCTCCTCAGCCGAGCTGCGGCCCTCTGCGGAGAGGGTGCTGGAGTTGCGCTGGAAGAAGACGGAGTTCAGCTCGATGACCTGGCTGCACTCCCGGTTGTCGGCCACGCGGAGGGGCAGCACCTGCGTGTCGCTGCCGCCCTCGTTGGACACCGTGAGGGTCACCGAGTAGAGGTCTGCCGCGTCGAAGGTGTGCGCCGCGGAAGCCCCCGACGCCGTGCCGCCGTCTCCGAAGGACCACTCATACGTCAGCGGCTCCGTGCCGATCACATCGGCGGTGAACCGGACGGACATTCCCACGTCGGGATTATCCGGGTCAGACGTGATGTTGGTAATACGAGGCCCCTGCACGGGCCGCACGACGACAACCTCGTGCTCGGCGGAGCTCGCACCGGCCCGGTTGGATGCCGTAAACCGGACGGTGTAAGATCCGGCCACCCCGAAGGAGTGCGTGGCGGTAAGCCCGGTGGCGCTTTCGCCGTCACCCCAGTCCCAGCGGTACTCGACTGGCCGTGTGGCGCCACCGGCCACGTCGGCCGTAAACGTGCCCGGCTGGCTCAGGTCGAGTTGCGCGGGGCCGTCGACCGTCAGCACCTGCGGGGGTCTCGCGGCGGGCGCCAGGCCGAACTTCAGGCCAGCGCCGAGCGTCGTGAGCAGGTCGAAGCTGCCGAATCCGTCGTTCGCGCGACCGTCGAGGTTCTCATCGGGGAAGGCGGCGCGGACGGTGCCCTGCACGAAGAACGCATTGCGATCCCGCCAGGGAAATTCCAGGCCGAAACCGACCAGCGGACCCGCCGCCGTCCTGGTCGCCGAC
>DASSAV010000256.1:0-7801 GCA_035699265.1 Rhodothermales bacterium | reverse complement strand
CATCGCTCACGCGCCGCTCGGTCGATGTGCGCGCCGGGAAGGGGATTCGCGGGTTTTGATTCGATGCGCCCTTCTTTGGTCCTTTCTTGGGCGCGCAAGAAAGGACATGCCCCGGGAAAGCACACCCCCAGATCACCACCTGCCCCGAAAAGCCCTCATTATCGTCGTTGATTTACCATTTCGGCAAAACCAGCTCCCCTCCTGGACAGCAGAGTTCGGGGTGGTTCGCACCTGCTCATAAAACAGAACTGTTCAACCGGATTTGGTATGACATATCCTCCATCCTGCCTTCCCAGGAGCGCCATTCCTCCTCGGCATCTCTCTTCGGGCATGTGATCACCGCAAATAACCGCTGACCCATCCGGCGGTTTGCACTCGATTGTTTCGAGCACGCGGGGAGTCAGAAGCCTCGATCGCCAGGGAGGCTGTCATCATCCGAGTCCCTCCCTCCCGCCTAATGTGAATAATTGGTGAACGATAGGGCCGAAAAAAAGAAATTTCACGGGGAGGCGACCTTTTCTAAATTGGGTAGCTGGAATCAGGAATTAACGAAATAAGGCAAGGCGAACGCAGCATTGCATTAAACTTTATTGAAAGCGCTACCGGTGCTTGGCGTGCATAATGGAGCCCGCGAAATTGGGGCGAAAGTCTGCCTTGACCGGGATTTCGCAAATCACGTTATTACGAGAAGTCAATCGACACGCCGCACATGATATCTGACAGCCGACATACCGCTGCGATCTCAATGCCAGGCACCCTGTTCGTCAGGGGAAGCCGCCCGGCTGCGGAAGAGTCGGTACTCCCGTCTGTGACGGGGATTGCCGTTGGACGAACGCTTGAAATCGGACTACTCCTTCTAGTCACGATTCTCGTCCTTATTAGCCTCCTTATTATCGGCTAATAGACCGTCAATCCCACAGCCCATCGAAGCAGCGCGTGAGAGCAAAGCATCTGAAAGCTCGGGGATTGACAAACCCGACCAAGCAAGATGCCTGAAATGCTCCACATAGACGCGCAGTCTCAATCGTATCCCCCGGAGTGGCCTGGTAGTTGCCCGGACAGGACTGCACCTTCTCGGCGCGGCACATCCAGTGTGCGAACGAAGCGGTGCCGTGTGGAGCGACAGGCGACCAGTCTCACAAACGCTAGGCGTTAACGATTTCCACCCAACTCGATTGGATCATGAGCACGTACAGCAACGCACAGACGGCCAATCAACAAGCTTCTACGGGTGACGGAATGCCCGTGACACCTCCGGAAGCACCGCCCGCACAGCAGGTTCTAACCGGAGGAGAAATCTTCATCCGCTCGCTCGAAGCCGAGGGCGTGGAGGTCGTGTTCGGCCATCCTGGCGGCGCCACGATCCGGATCTACGACGACATGGCCCGGCTCCAGCCGAAGTTTCAGCACGTGCTCGTCCGCCACGAACAGGGCGGAGCGCACGCCGCCGAGGGCTACGCGAAGGCCACCGGCAAAGTGGGCACCGTGCTCGTCACTTCCGGGCCGGGTGCCACCAACTGCGTGACGGGCATCGCCGACGCCTACATGGATTCCGTGCCGATCGTGGTGTTTACAGGCCAGGTGCCTACTTATTTGATCGGGAATGATGCCTTCCAGGAGTGTGATACCATCGGTATCACGCGCAGCATCACCAAACACAGCTTTCTCGTGCGCGACGTGCGGGATCTTGCGCCTACCATCAAGAAGGCCTATCACATCGCCCGCACGGGGCGCCCGGGTCCGGTTGTCGTCGATCTCCCGAAAGACATCCTGCTCCAGAAGACCACGTTCAGTTACCCGGCCGAGGTCTCGATACGGGGATACCACGACGTGGCGAAACCCGATCCAGCCGCTATCCGGCAGGCAGCGGACCTCATCGCTAAGTCGCAGCGGCCCATACTGTACGTGGGGGGTGGCACTCTGTCGTCCGGCGCGGCGGAACTGGTGACGGAGCTTGCGCGCAAGGCACACATTCCGGTCACGACCACCCTGCACGGCATCGGCTCGTTCCCGGAAAACGACCGGCTCTCGCTCGGCATGCTGGGCATGCACGGGACGTGGTACGCCAACCAGGCGGTTCAGAACAGCGATCTGATGATCGCCGTCGGCGCCCGCTTCGACGACCGCGTGACGGGCAAGCTGGATACCTGGGCGCCTAATGCCAGAGTCATCCACTTCGACATCGACCCGGCCTGCATCTCGAAGAACGTATTCGCCGACTGCCCCGTCCTTGGCGACGTGCGTTCCTCGCTGGAGCAGTTGCTACCGCTCGTTGAGGAGAAGGACACTTCGGCCTGGGTCGAGCGAATCGACCAGTGGAAGCAGGAGTGCCCGCTTTCATACGAGAATGACGGAGCCCTCCGTCCCCAGTACATCCTGCAACGCCTCCATGAGAAGACCGGCGGCAAAGCCGTCGTCGTGAGCGACGTGGGGCAGAATCAGATGTGGACGGCGCAGTTCTTCAACTACCTGGAGCCGCGTTCGCACATCACGTCCGGCGGCCTCGGTACGATGGGATTCTCGCTTCCGGCTGCCATGGGAGCGGCGTTCGGGCTTCGCTTCGCTGGAAAGGACGTGCCTGTCATCTCCGTCAACGGCGACGGCGGCTTCGCCATGAACCAACAGGAACTGGGCGTGGCTGCCGCCCACAACCTGCCCCTGAAGGTCGTCATCTTTAACAATGGCTTCCTGGGAATGGTGCGGCAGTGGCAGGAGCTCTTCCACGAAAACCGCTACAGCCACACCGACCTGACCGCGACCAACCCGGACTACGTGAAGCTGGCGGAAGCATGGCACTGTGTCGGACTGCGCGCCAGCACACCGGAAGAGGCGGACGCCGTGATCGCAAAAGCTTGGGAGGTCACCGACCGGCCCGTCGTAATGGATTTCCGCGTGGTACAGGAGGAGATGGTATTCCCGATGGTACCCGCCGGCGCCTCGAATGAGGAGATGATTACCAAACGCTACCAGCCGGATTCAATGGTTTGATTCGCTGAGGTTGATCCACTACCCAATTCTTCCCGCCGCAATGACCATGGCTGTAAAAACCCTAACACCACAGCAGATCCTGCGTAAGCAGAAGTCGGGCGAGCCGACGAACCCCGGTGAACCCGAGCAGATTCACCGCCACGTGATAAGCGTGCTGGTCGAGAACTCCATCGGGGCGCTCAACCGCGTTGCGAATATGTTCTCGCAGCGTGGCTTCAACCTGGAGAGTGTCGCTATTGGCGAGACGGACGACGCCGGAGTTTCCCGCATGACGCTGGTTACTACGGGCAATGACCGCATCATCGGCCAGGTGCTGCGCCAGCTTAACAACTTGATCGACACGCTCCGGGTAGAGGATCTGACGGCTGAGGAGTACGTTGAGCGCGAACTGTGCCTCATCAAGGTTCGGTATACGTCTGAGAACCGGTCGGAGATCATGGATTTGGCCACCAACGTCTTCTTGGGCAAGGTGGTGGATATCACGCACGATACGATGACGTTCGAGTTGACGGGTCCGACCAAGAAGATCAACGCCTTCGTCGGTCTGATGCGCCACCACGGTATCGTTGAGGTCGCAAGGAGCGGGCGCGTTGCCATGCGCCGTTCACTGATCTTCGGCGACTAATTACTTCGAGTAACACATTAGCTAAGAGCCCATAGAGCAAGAGCACGCATGAACGTTCATTATGATGCCGACCTGGGGCTGATCCAGGGAAAGAAGGTCGCGGTGATCGGGTATGGCAGCCAGGGCCACGCCCACGCGCTCAACCTGCACGATAGCGGCGTGGAAGTGGCCGTCGGCCTGCGCGAGGGCTCCCCGTCGTGGGACAAGGCGGCGGCTCGCGGCTTGAGGGTGATGTCTGTCTCAGAGGCCGCCGACTGGGGCGACGTAGTCGTGGTCCTCATTCCGGATCAGCACCAGCGCCGCACGTACGAAGCTGAGATCCAGAAGCACATGACCCCCGGCAAGGCGCTCGGCTTCGGGCATGGCTTCAATATTCACTACGGCCAGATTAAGCCTCCCCAGGGTGTAGACGTGTTCATGGTTGCTCCCAAGTCCCCGGGCCACCTGGTACGTCGCACGTACGAGGAAGGCAACGGGGTGCCTTGCCTCGCCGCGGTCGCGCAGGATGCCTCCGGCCACGCGCTCGACCTCGCTCTCAGTTATGCCAAGGCCATCGGCGGTACGCGAGCCGGGGTCATTGAGACCAACTTCAAGGATGAGACGGAGACGGACCTCTTTGGCGAGCAGGCTGTGCTTTGCGGCGGCTCGGAAGCCCTCATCAAGGCGGGCTTCGAGACGCTGGTAGAGGCGGGATATCCACCGGAACTGGCTTACTTCGAGTGCCTGCACGAGCTCAAGTTGATCGTCGACCTCTATTACGAGGGCGGCCTGGAGTATATGAACTACTCGGTCAGCGATACGGCGGAGTACGGCGGCTACAGCCGCGGCCGGCGCGTTATCAACGACGCTGTCAAACAGGAGATGAAGAAGATTCTCCAGGAAGTACAGAACGGCCAATTCGCGAAGGAGTGGCTCGCTGAATGTGAGGCCGGATGGCCGAACATGAACCAGCTCCGCAAGGCCTCGCGCGAGCACCCCGTCGAGAAGATCGGCAAGCAACTCCGCAGCATGATGAGTTGGCTCAAGCCGAAGAAAAAATCAGACACCGCCAACTCCCCTGTCGAGGTCTGACCCGAACACCTCAATACGTGAAGCCTCGAACTCCAACACCTGAACACTTCATCACCTGAACACGCAACAGACATATCGAGTCGTGCTGCTGCCTGGTGACGGCATCGGGCCCGAAGTTACGGCGCAGGCCGTGCGGGTGCTGAACACCGTCGCTGCCGAGGAGGGGTTTGCCTTCGAATTCGCCGAAGGGGCGGTAGGAGGGGCGGCTATCGACCGGTACGGCAGCCCGCTGCCTGACGAAGTGCTGGAGCAGTGCCTGAAGGCCGATGCCGTGTTTCTGGGCGCGGTCGGTGGGCCTAAGTGGGATCACCTGCGTGGCGACATGCGGCCCGAAAGCGGGCTGCTCCGGCTTCGGAAGAGCCTTGGCGTGTTTGCCAACCTGCGTCCGGTGTCGGTCCAAGAGTCGCTCGCAGATTACTCTCCGCTGCGTTCCGAGACGGTGCGCGGGACGGATATGCTTGTCGTGCGTGAACTCACGGGCGGCATATACTTCGGACAGCCCTCCGGGCGCACGGGGGAGGGGAGTTCCGAAGAGGCTTTCAACACCATGCGCTACAGCGTGCCTGAAATCGAGCGGGTGGCGCGCGTTGCTTTCAACTGGGCAAAGCGGCGGCACGGACACGTCACATCGGTCGACAAGGCCAACGTGCTGGTCGTCAGCCAGCTCTGGCGCGAGACCGTGACGCGGATACAGCGCGACGAATTCTCCGACGTAAGGCTCGATCACATGTACGTCGACAACGCGGCCATGCAGCTTGTCCTGAACCCGCGCCAGTTCGACGTGATCGTGACGGGTAATTTGTTCGGAGACATTCTCTCGGATGCAGCGGCCACCCTGGGCGGTTCACTCGGCCTGCTGCCGTCTGCCAGCGTCGGCGGGAAGGTGGGCCTGTTCGAGCCCGTGCACGGCAGTGCACCAGATATCGCCGGCCAGGACAAGGCCAACCCGGTCGCGGCGATCCTGACGGCTGCCATGCTGCTGGAGGAACTGGGCGAGGCCAGGGCAGCCCTCTTCGTTCGCGAAGCCGTCAACACCGTGCTCGATGAGGGCTACCGGACGGCGGATCTGTGGCGCGAAGGCTTCGGAGAGGCGACGACGACCAGGATGGGCGATCTCATCATTCAGCGCATTGGGCGCGCCGTTCAGGAGATACAGGCATGAACGTTCGGGTTGTTGAATCACAGAGGCAAAAGGTGCGCGGGCGTGTCACGCTGCGACTTACCAGGGCCGCCGCACGCGCGCGGCGGCTGGGCTCCGTACTGTGATTCTCAAACCAGACTTCTTTTCATACGACTATCATGACTGATCGCATTACCATATTCGACACCACGCTGCGTGACGGCGAACAGGCTCCGGGCGCGTCCATGACTGTGCCCGAGAAGCTGGAGATCGCGCACTTGCTCGGCCGTATGGGCGTCGACGTCATCGAAGCAGGCTTCCCGATCTCGTCGCCGATACAGGTCGAAGGTGTCAGTCGCGTCGCCGCCGAGGTCGAAGGACCCATTATCTGCGCACTGGCGCGCACGACGGAAAAAGATGTGAAGGCTGCTGCCGACGCGCTTTCGGCGGGCAAAAAGACGCGCATCCATACGTTCATCGCGACGAGCGATATCCACATCGACGGCAAGTTCGGGGACGACCGGTATGGCCGGACGCTTAAGGAAAAGCGGCGGACAATTTTGAAGATGGCCGTTGAGGCCGTCCAGTACGCCCGCACGTTTACGGACGATGTCGAGTTCAGCGCTGAGGACGCGGGACGCACCGCCCCGGCCTACCTCTGCGAAATCATCAATGCCGTCGTCGAGGCAGGCGCTACGACCATCAATATCCCGGACACGACAGGCTATTGCATGCCGGACGAGTATAGCCGGATTATCGCTACCGTGCGGGATAAATGCCTGCAGGGCCGCAATGTCGTGCTCTCGGTACACTGCCACGATGACCTGGGCATCGCGGTTGCGAACTCGCTCGCCGGGGTGGCCGCCGGGGGGCGGCAGATCGAGTGTACGATAAACGGCATAGGCGAGCGCGCGGGCAATGCCTCTCTGGAAGAGGTCGTGATGGCGCTGCGCGTGCGCAAGGATCACTTCGGTGGGCTGGATACCGGTATCGACGCACGCCAGCTCACGGCGGCCAGCAAGTTGGTTTCCACCTACTCGGGATTTCCCGTACAGCCCAACAAGGCGATCGTCGGCAGGAATGCGTTCCGTCACGAGGCCGGAATCCACCAGGATGGCGTGCTGAAGCGGGCCGACACCTACGAGATCATGCGCGCCGAAGATGTCGGCCAGGATGGAGAAGGGATCCGCCTGGGGCGCCATTCGGGGCGGCACGGACTGTTCAGCCGCCTGGAGCGGCTGGGGTACTCGGTGAGTGATGACGAGAGCGATGAAGTGTACCGGCGGTTCGTCGTGCTGGCAGACAGCAAGAAGGAGATCTACGACGAGGATCTCATGCACCTCGTCGGCATGGTGAACCTTGCCAACCCCGTTCAGCACTATGTGTTGGACAGCATGGAGGTCGTCGTCACGACCTCCAATCAGCCACAGGCCACAGTATGCATCCGCATGGGGAAGAGTGAGGAGGTCCGGTGCCAGAAGGCTACCGGAGACGGACCCGTCGACGCAATCTACCGTGCTATCGAGCACGCCGTGGGGAGCCCATACGAGTTGAAGAGCTACACGATCCGCTCCGTCACCGAAGGCCAGGACGCTCTCGGCGAGGTAACGGTGCGCGTGGAGTTTGCGGGGAAGTTCTTCAGCGGCCGCGGCACGAGCACAGATATCCTGCGCGCATCCGCTGAGGCCTACATCGACGCCCTGAACCACATTGAGACGCACCGCATGAGCGATGAATACGTCATCGGCGCCATCGTCGACTCCTACCGCTACGGAACGGAGGGTGGATGGTGAATGCGGGGAGCCTGAGAAAACTAGAATCTAGGAATGTAGGAGTGTAAAACGAAGCCACTGGAAGAGTTCGTAGTCACCTCGGCTCCTAGTCTCACTCGAGAAAAGGTAGAGCGCACACCTGAAACATAGCAGCCGCCACAAGCGGGGCAACGACATGACCCTCACAGAAAAAATCCTGGCGAAGCATGCCGGAGGACGGGCGCG
>DASSAV010000255.1:0-2921 GCA_035699265.1 Rhodothermales bacterium | reverse complement strand
AGCTTCGTATCATCGCCGAGATCGAATCCCGTGAGCACGTGGAGCACGTCCAGCATCGTCCCCCGGTCGTATCGAACTTCCGCCTGTTGCTGCGCGACCTGCAACAACTCCGCCCGGAGCGCATCGGCCCGTCCGGGCGTCGCCGTGCCCGCCTTCACCCTGGCCTCGGCCGCATCCAACCGGGCCCGCACGTCTTTCCTGAGCTCCTCTAGCTGGACCATGCGTACCTGCAACAGGAGGGCGCCGAAATAGGCGTCGTTGACCTGCTCGAACAACTGGTGCTCCTCCACCCGTACGTTCTGCTGCTCGACGTTGCGCGATGCCTTCTCCAACGCGCGCTGCGCCGCCACCATCCCGCCGTCGTACAGCAACTGGTTCACCTCCGCCGTGACCTGGTAGTGGTCCTTGCTAAGCTGTGGACCGCCGGGTATCGGAAGCATGGACACTTCGGACTGATAGCTCGCCAGGCCACCCGCCGTGAACTGCGGCAGGTGCTGCGTCGAGAGGTTTTGCAGCCTGAGTTCGGATATTTCCGCCTGGAGCGCGATGGCCCGGGCGCGCGGATCCTGCTCCAGGGCCGCCCGGTGAAGCGTGCCCAACTGCACCGAATCCGGCGGCGCCATCGTCAGCAAGAAGGCCAGTACGAGCATCATGGGCGGAGTCCGTTCAGGAAGAAGGCCGGCAGTTCGCGCTTCCGCTGCTCGATGAATTCGTCAAAGCGCTCGTCCTTCAGGCCGAGGATGGCGCCCAGCATCGGACGGGCTATGAACGGGAAGAGGCACAGGCTGACGAGGTTGACCATGAACATTTCCGTCGTGACAGGCCGCATCGTGCCCGCCGCGACGCGCGCTTCGATCTGGGCGGTGAGCCTGTCAAGCCGTAAGGGTCCGAGCGAGCCAACGAACTGCTGGAGCCGCTCCTCACGGCGGTTCATTTCATTGATGACGAAGCCGGGCAGGTTGGGATGTCTTTCCAGAAAATCCATGTACGTCGCCATGACCTGCTCCACCTTCTCCTCGATCTCGTCCTCACCGTTCAGAATGCCGGAGAGGCGCGGAAACATCCGGCGGGCCACGCTGGCGAAGATCATTTGGAAGAGGTGCTCCTTCGTGCGGAAGTAGTAGTGCAACAGGGCCTTGTTGATGCCCGCCTCCCGGGCAATCTCTTCCATGCGCGCGCCGTGAAAGCCGCTCCGTACGAACACCGACTGCGCCGCATCCAAAATCTTTCGCTGTGTGTCGTTTTCTTCTTCTTCCATCTCCGTGCCCCTTTGCCCGTCTGGTTTATCTATCCGGTTTAACCGAATGGTTAAAGTATAGGACCAGACATTGTGTTTCGGTAGTCCTTCATGGAAACTTCTCACGCAAATTCCCTGAAATCAGAGTGCATTCGTGTCTATCTCCACCCGTTCCCGCACGCCATCCCGATCCTTTGGCATCGCTCAGGGCAGGCTCCGATAGGGATTTGCATAGAACGCGAGGCTCAGATTTGCAGGAACCGGTCCACTTCGGGCAGATCCCTCCTCGCAAGCTCGTCGGGATGACACATGGAGAGGCGGTTGAGGGGAGGTGGAAACCTCGCTACAGCGAAAAGCCTTGCCCCGATCCCCTCGTCCCTTCCTCCGCTCCTACCCTCCTCGTCTCACTCGAACCGCACGAGCCGCTGGCTGAACTCCGGCGCCGTGAGGGCGGCCATGATGGAGGCCACGTCTCCGAGGTACCGGCCCAGCCGGGAAGGAACGACTTCACACGCCGCCACCGCCTGCGGCAGCGCCTCCTGTGCGAGGACCCGCCGGGCCGGCCTCAGCACCCGTTCGCCCAGCACGACCGCCAGCGAGCCGAGCACGATTACTTCCGGGTTGAAGGCATCGACCAGCAGCGCGAGGCCCTGCCCCATCCACTCCCCTGCCTCCCGCGCAACGTCGAGCGCCTCCGGCTCGTCATTCAGCATGGCGTCTACGACCTCACGGATGGGCGTCTCCGGCGACCACCGCTCCGGGTACATGCGGCTGGCCGTCTCCACCAGTCCCCGCCCGGAGGCGAACCCTTCCCACGAGCCGGCCTTTCCGAACCCGACCGGACCATCAGGCGCCAGCCGCCAGTGGCCGACCTCTCCCGCCGTATCGCTCGCCCCGTGCAGGATCCGGCCGTTGCTGATGATGCCCGCACCCAGCCCGGTTCCGAACGTAAGGAAAATCAGGTGCCGGAGGTCGCGCCTGCTCTCACCCACACCGAAGTAGAACTCGGCCAGTGCACCGGCATTGCCGTCGTGTTCGACGAACACGGGCAGGCCGGGCAACGCATCCGACAGCCGTTCCTTCAACCGGACGCCGTGCCAGCCGGGGAGGTGCGGGGGATCGATCAGGACGCCCTCCCCGATATGCAACGGCCCGCCGACCGATACGCTGACGGCGCCGATACGCCTGCCCTGCCGTTCGGCGTTGTAGATGACCTCATGCATGAGCCCGGAGAGCACCGGGAAGATCCGGCCGAACGAATAGCGGGCTTCCGTCGCAATCTGCCTGCGCTGGAGGATCTCTCCGTCGCTCGTCCCTTCCACGACCGCCGTCTTGGTCCCGCCCACGTCTAATCCGAGGACGGTCATTTCCTCTTCTCGGTCGCGTCCTGTCTCTACCATCGGAAATATTAAGCTGCCGGTGCATGGGTAATGAGTAGGGCCGCGTCTTCACACGAAGTGGACGTGGCGCCGGGTGCCGCCATCGCCGCCGATCCGTCAACGATCCTTGATCCGCCACATCACACCGCACGAACAGGCATCTCTCGTCCGCGCAGCGAACACAGGCCAAGATACAGCACGATCGGGATCGTTTTCCGATAGGCGGGTCCCTGCACGTCCAGGACCGTCCATCCGATCGAAACCGTCCAGGCGGCCGGACCGATCCAGCGGACCCACCACGGAAA
>DASSAV010000254.1:0-2494 GCA_035699265.1 Rhodothermales bacterium | reverse complement strand
TGCTTTGCGATGGATCGCGCGCTCGTCAGGAGCGAAGATCATCACTCAGCATCCCTCGGACAAACCGATTGCGGTTGCAACTATGCCAGAGGCCCTGAAGGCCTTGAACCGGGACTCGAACGAGCAGCACGACCAGGACGCTCGAATGCACTTGTGGCTGTACTTCTGGCGCAACTGGTTCGAGGGCTCCAAGCGGCCTGAGGATACACTGATCAATGTGTAGCTGTAATCGCGACGGGAAGCCGCATACTGAGGCCTGCCGGGCCGCCCACAGGCGATATTCGCGTGGACCGAGGCGAACGCGCGTTCGGGCCCGGATCATACTTCGATTTCTAGGAGTGACTAAGTGAAGGGTCGCGTCTATAGTTACGACGAGGCTGAGCAGGCCTTGCGAGAGTGGACCACGGCGCAGCGTGCCGCGTTCGCTCTGAAGCAGCGTATTGAGAAGCAGCGATGGGAGTCTGAGATTCTGGCTCCTGCGCAGGAGCGCATTGTCGCTGAGATTCATGCGGGCCAGGCGCCCGTGCTTGAGTTGCCGGAAGGGCTGATCGAGTAATGTTCAAGGTCGAGAAGCGCCCACTGCGCATCTTGGACTTCGATATTGAGAACCGGCCACTGCACTACTGGTACGGCGACAAAACGACCGGCGAAATCACGGCCATCGCTTGGTCGTGGTACGGGGACCCAGAGGTTGAGGTCCGCGTGCTACAAGCGCCGCCTCGACACCTATCGTCTGCGGCTAACATGCTACTGGACTTCGTGGCTGCCTACGACGAGGCGGATATGGTCACCGGTCACTTCATCCGTGGCCATGATCTACCGATCATCAATTCGGCTCTGATCGAACAGGGCCTCGGTCGGCTGTCGTCCAAACTGACGTCTGATACGAAGCTGGACCTAGTGAAGCACGGGCAGTTGAGCGTCAGCCAGAAGAACCTGACTGAGCTGCTTGGCGTCCCGAAGCCGAAGATTGATATGCCTCAGGCATCGTGGCGTGAGGCGAATCGCCTCACTCCGGCAGGCATCGAACTAACGAAGGGCCGCGTCGTGGGTGACATCATCCAGCACAAGGCCCTGCGGACCGAGCTGCTGGAACTCGGGCTGCTTTCGGCGCCGCGCATGTGGCACCCGGACGCCAGCAACGGATCGACCAACTACGTTCCATGATCACCCTTGCGCCCGAAGAGGTTGAGCAGGACATTGGCTCAGATGGCATCGGGCCCATCATTCACTACGAGGACCCCGAGCATGAGGGTTACACCTACTGCGGCATCGAGGTAAAGGAACGGAAGCCAAACGCCTCCGCTGATTGCGTCGTCTGTATCGCTGAGGAAGCCCGGCGGCACGGTCGTTCCCGGTGGTGGGAGAAGTGGAGGAAAGATGGCGGCTCCGTTTAGCGTGACCCTTGACTACGTGGAGGTTCCCTCGGGGCGATTCGTCTCTATGGTGGACCCTGATCCAGATGACATCACGTTGTACGACATCGCACACAAGCTGGCCCAGACGAACCGTTTCGGGGGCTCCACCAAGCACCCGTACAACGTGGCCCAGCACGCTGTGTTCGTGTCGGAGCGTCTCCGTCGCCAGGGTTATCCGCGGCGGATTCAGCTTGAAGGGCTCCACCATGATGATCCTGAGGCCTTCCTGGGCGACATTCCACGTCCGTGGAAGGCACGGCTTGGTCAGGTCTACAAGGATATGACCCTACTCTTTGAGGAAGCCATCATGGTGGCACTGGACCTGCCCTGCGTCACCGACGAAGAGCACAAGATCATCAAGGCCGCCGACAACTTTGCGTTGCTGGTGGAAGCGCGCAACATGATGCCCTCTGGCGGGCATCGTTGGGACTACCTGAAGGAAATGGACCTGCCGTCTCGCATCGTCACACCGGATTACTTCCTGGGCGAGCAGCACTGGCAGGAGTCCCGAGACGCATATCTTGAACGGCATAGGGAGCTGACGAATGGCTGACGTAGCGGGTATCACGCGGCGACTGTCTACCCGGGACTTCGGGGAGCCGAGCCGTAAGTACACCGTCGTGGAGCACGAGCCGCCTAGTGACGTGCCTACGGGCAATGACCTCGTTGTGCCGGTAGGTAAGCATGACACTCCGACCTTCACACACCTACCGTTTACCATCGACGGAAGTGTGCTGAGAGAGGCAGACAAGTTGTCTGAGAAGCAGTTCTACGCAGGTGACCCATTCGCCTCCGATCCTACTCGGGCTGAGAAACCAACCACAGAGTCTGGGGACTCAAGTCGCAAGGACGCGGGCAAGGACGCCGGGTTCTGGCTGCTGCCGTACGTCGGGCTGCGCGAGTTGGCCCGGGTCTACAAGATCGGCGCCAACAAGTATGAGTCGCGCGGGTGGGAGAAGGGGATGGCGTGGTCCCGGATCGTGGACCCGATGTTCCGCCACCTGTTCAAGTGGCTCAAGGGCGAGAAGTACGATCAGACGGATGGCCAGCACCATCTGGCGTCGGTCGCCTGGGCC
>DASSAV010000253.1:0-7920 GCA_035699265.1 Rhodothermales bacterium | reverse complement strand
AGTCCAGACAGCCGTCGAACAGGACTGGTCGGAGCGCGTCGGCAGTGACCGCTTCGCGGCGCTCATGGACACCCTCCGGCAACTCGTGCGGATTCCGGGCGAGAATGGCGCGGCCTTTACAGACGAGACGGACTGACCCGCTCCCAGGCTAGTCCGGCCGCGCAGCGTGACTCGCAGATCTGCGTTATCCCGCAGAAACTGGCCTCTACTTCTTCGCAAACCGGTGCACTGTAACGGAATCGGCGATGTCGATGGTCATCAGGTCCTCGCCGATCTCCAGAGGGCCGGTGTATGTCGGGCGCGTCTCGGGAATGAGGTCCGGCGACCCATCGGTGTGCGTATAGACGGCCAGGCGGGGGTTGACGCGCGAGAACACTGTGCCGGCCTGCTCGGGCGTCGAGTGGTGCGCGATGATCCGCTCCACCTGCTCAGGAGTGTGATGTGTCGCCTCCGCCCGTCGCGCGTTGGCGTTCCGGACCTCGTGGATCAAGACGTCCACCCCCTGGCTGAATTTGATCAGGTTCTCGGAGGGACGGGTATCTCCTGAAAGGACGACGGAGTGGCCCGCGTAGTCGATCCGGTATCCGAAAGCGGGTTTCACAGGACCGTGATCCACGAGGAAAGCCGTCACCTTTACCCCGTTCTCGTCGAAGACGACCCCTTCGCGGATGTCGTGGCTGACGACCGAGATGCCTTCCTTCGAGAACTTCTCGTCCACGTCGCGGCGCACATGGATGTCGAACGCGAACGCCTTCTGGAGGTATGCCATCATCGACCGGGTGCCGGGGGGTCCCCAGACCTGAAAGGGGGCCTGCCGTGCGGTTGCTGCTGACCACGGGGTGAGATACAGGTCAGGCAGATCGACGACGTGGTCCGAGTGCAGGTGGGTCAGGAATACCTTCGAGACCTGATCGAGCGGGATGCCGTATTCCGCCAGCCGGAGCGTAGCGCCTCGCCCGCAGTCGAACAGGAGCAGCTCGCCCCCGGCTTCAACGAGTGTGCTCGCCTCGTAGCGGTTCAGCTGCACCGGAGGGCCTCCTCCCGTTCCGAGCAACACCACCCGGATACCGGAGGGGGGCACGGGCGGCATACTGTTCGCGGGAGGCTGTTGGGGCGTCTGGGCTACGGCCTCCATGCCTGCCCACGCTGGTAGGGACGCGATAAGGATTGCGCCCAGCAACAGCAGACCGACCGAGGATGGATGTGTCGCCATGAGTGATCTCCCGGTGAAGAGTTCAGGTTCTTCTCGCCGCGCACTGCTTCGGTTCAGATGATACGGATAAACTCTGCGTGCTGAACGAGATTTTGGTCACCGGTACCGGCGGTAGAAGTCGTCCTCGTCATCGAGGTCTTCGTCATCCTCGATTTTGCCGATGTTGGAGAGCATCGAGCCCATGATGTCGCTGTATTTGGCCTCGGAATCTACGGTGTCTTTGCCGATGAGCGAACGCTGGGGAGGGTCCAGGACGGTGCCCGTCTCGGATCAAGCGCCATGCCTACGTCCAGAGGGCACAGCGCCTGCCGGAGCGGGCATGCCGGCGGCCTTCTTCATCGCGATGGAACTCTCGGAGCGCCGCCGGTCCTCCCGGGCTGCATATTGCATGACGTTCGCGGGGGCGCGGCCGGCGCGCAACTCTCGAACCATGAACTTCATGTACGGATCGATGTGGTGAAAGAACGTCTTGTAAGCAGCGCAGAGATAGTTTAAGCCTGGTTCTCCGTCCGGCGTATGCATGAACCGATGCTTCGGGCACTCGCCGTTGCAGGCGAAGCGCACGTCACATTCCCGGCAGTACCGCGGGAGGAGATCGCGTTTGTCGGTGCCGAACTTCCGCTGCTGGTCCGAGTCGACCATCGACTCCAGCGGAGCGTCCATGATGTTGCCGAGCCTGTTCTCGGGGTAGACGAAATGGTCGCAGGAGTAGACGTCGCCCGTATGCTCCATTGCCAGGGCGCGGCCGCACGTCTCTCCGAAGATGCACAGGCTCGCGCCCATGCCGTACCAGGTCTCGAGCGCCACATCGAAGATCTGGACGAACTGCCGGCCCACATCATACCGCACCCATTCGTCGAAGATGCGGCAGAGGAATTTCCCGAACGCGAGCGGTTCGACGGACCAGGGGGTCACCTCGGAATCCCCTTCGAATGACGGCTGGACCAGGAGCAGACCGTCGTCAGCAGGGATCTGAGCCGTTCGCTCTATGATCGGGATGAACTGCATATACCCGCTTCCGATTTCCTTCAGGAAGCGATACACCTTGAGCGGATACCGGGAGCTTGTGGAAGTGACGACCGTCAGGGTGTTAAACTGCACCCGATGCTTTTTCAGCACCTGGATCCCCTTCATCACCTTCTCGAAGGTCGCCTTGCCGCCCTTATCCACACGGTAATGGTCGTGGATTTCCTGCGGACCGTCGATCGAGATCCCGATCAGAAAATCGTTCCGGGCAAAGAACGCGCCCCAATGATCGTTCAGCAGGATGCCGTTCGTCTGGAGCGCGTTGACGATCTGCTTCCCACCAGCATACTTCTGCTGCAGCCGGACGACGTCCCGGAAGAAGTCCAGCCCCAGAAGCGTGGGTTCGCCACCCTGCCAGGCAAAATGCACGACGTCGCCGGGTTGACCGGCAACGTACTGCCGGACGTACGACTCGAGCACCTCCGGGGACATGGCCCACTGATGCGTGCCGGGGTACAGCTTCTCTTTTTCGAGGTAGAAGCAGTACGTACAGTCCAGATTGCAGATCGGACCGACCGGCTTGGTCATGATGTGAAACGGGAGCGAGCCAGGCATCGGTTCTTCCGTTTGTACTGCTTACGTGTCCAGGAGGTCGCGCTGCCAACCGGGGGGCGGTTGCTGTCGGCTGGGGTAGAAGGGCGGCATATTCCGCGGATCCTTGTCCATCGGCGCAATACCGGTCGTGTCGATGTACCAGTCCAGCAGGCGTTGCTGCAACTCCGTCTGGAGGGTGGCCGCGCTTCTCTGGCCGAAGAGGTTCTCGGTTTCTCGCGGATCCGTACTGTAGCGGTACAGCTCGCTCTGGCCGTTGGGCCGGACGATCAGTTTACCCGCTCTCGTCCGCACCATCGCGCTGCGGCTTATGGCCTGTGGGCGTTCGTTCTGGAGGGCTATTTTTCCCGTATACGGCCCACCGCCGGCGCCCGACGGCTCGAAGCACTGCGGTTCATAGACGTTATAGCCGCCCTCGGAGAATGCGGCCCGGCCGGGATCGCCGGGCTGCCCTGAAATCTGAGGAAGCAGGCTTCGCGCGAAGTGGGTGTGTTGCGCCGAGACTCCGGC
Organism: Rhodothermales bacterium; assembly: GCA_035699265.1. GTDB lineage: Bacteria > Bacteroidota > Rhodothermia > Rhodothermales > DASSAV01 > DASSAV01. Next base: position 4,619 of record DASSAV010000253.1, on the reverse strand, counting down.
AAGATCGAGGCAAGTCTGCATCACGTCGTAGAGTTCCACCATCTCCGGCGCGCCGACTCCGCTCGTTCCCCCCGGCACCCGGGCGATCAGCGGAACGTGCGTGAGCGCGTCCTCCAGGCCGCTCGGCCACTTCTCCACCAGCCCATAGTCTCCTGCGTAGTCTCCGTGGTCGCTGAGAACAAAGATGGCGGTATCGCGGCTGTGATTGGTTCGGTCCACGGCTTCCAGCAATTCGCCGAGCAGCCAGTCGGTGTAGCTGACCTGCCCGTAGTACACCGCTCGGATCTTCCGAAACGTTTCCGGTGAGAGCTTCGTCAGCCCGTACGTCTCGCGGATGCCCTCGTGGAAGCTCGGGCGATCCGGCAGTCCGGGCGGGATGAGCGGCGGCAGGCTGGACGGCGAATACATGTCGTAGAAGTCTGCCGGTACGGTGTAAGGCGGGTGCGGCTCAGCGGTGGGAAGGAAGATGCAGAAAGGCCTGTCGCTCTCCTTCCGCTCGAGAACGTCGATGGCGGCCCGCAGCAGCGCATAGTCGTGCATCTCGCGCCGATCCCCGCCGGGCGGGAACAGGAACGAGTATGAACCGGGCGTTTCGCCGGTGGCCGACCCGACTCTCCGTGCCCCGCCTCCCGAGGATGGGATCGGGTTGCCCTGTTCCGACCACTCCGTCACGCTGTCGTAGAAGCACTCGGCCGCGAGTGCGTCGTTCTTTCCGAACCAGAACACGTCGTATCCGCTCTGTTTCAGATACCGGAAGAGGTTCGGTTCTTCGGGGCGGAGGAAGTAGTACAGGCTCCGGTGGCCGCGAACGCTCGTGGGCCAGCCGGTCAGCATGCTGCATCGCGATGCCCCGCATACCGGGAACTGGACATGGCAGTTGTCGAACTTCGCGCCTTCCGAGGCCAATCGATCGAAGTTCGGCGTCTTCGTGACCGGATTTCCGTAGCACGCCAGGGCGTCGGCCCGAAGCTCGTCGGGCATGAACAGGATCAGGTTCGGCCGCTCGGCCGGATCCGCCGCGGTATCGTCGGGTGCAGCCGGGACGGCCTGTTCCGATGGCGATCTACCAGGCAAGACGGCCGTAGCCAGGGCCGCGCCCGAGGTTCGGATGAACCCTCTGCGCGTAAGGTCTGAATCACTCACGAGGACGCTTTGTCGGGTTGGGTTCGTCGTCAGGATCGCAGGTCGGTAGTCCGGATGCTGTCGGGCACTGTAGCGCTTCGCCCAGGTGATGCGCCACGGAGGCGCCCTGGGCCCAAACACCGTCCCCGCTCTCAGGTCCTACCGTGAACCCGCCACCGCAAGCTGTTCAACCGACAGCAGCACGCTCGCGTGGAAGTCGAGGCGCCTGACTAGCGATTATATAGCCATTCGATGTGCGAGAAGCAACATGGAAATGGAGCGCGCCGGGAGGGGTTACGTGCAGGCTCTAGCTGTACGTATTCCACTGGCTGGGCAGCATAATCGTTGCGTCGGCCGATTGCTGCTCTTGCGCGTGCGCCCCTGCGACCTCAAAGCGTGGCGACGAAGAGACTGACGATGAGCGTGCAAGAGCGGGTCATACCGATCTCGTGGTCAAAGTGGCGGCATAGCGGGCTGCCGCAGATTCCAAACGGAGCACTTTCGGGGTCGTGTCGCTCGTCAGCTCTTTGTAGAGATCGGCGAGGTGTTCCCTCAATCCCTCCTCTGTTCCCCCCTGCGTCCAATAGTCCGGGAACTCTTCCAGGTATCCCAACCAGGCATCTTCTTCTTTCCAGACGACGTACTTTGGCTCGACCATATCAATTCAGCGGTTTGGCATCAGGTGGAGCGTCGCCTTACATATCCGCCCGAACGTCCTCAAGCGGCTCTCTCTCGCCCCCCTTTTCTGCGTTGCGACCTTCGCTGCTCAGCAATCTCTCGAAGCGCGTCATTGACAGAATCCGACGTGGGAAACATCTCTACGAGATCAGGCGCAATGACTACGATATTGCTGCCTTCCGCATAACGCATGGCATACTTGCCCCGCACTCCTTTGCTGAAGTCGTACTCTGGCGTGACCATGTTAACGCTCCGCTCGCTTTACGAGACATCCCGTCCACCCAGCGGGAGTGCGGAATGGAAGACGGTCAAAATATCGACTCGATCTGCATCTACCACCACGTAGATGATCCGGTAGCCTCTATGAATCACCTCACGGACAGCACCATCCCCTATCTCCGGGACTATGCGGCCGGAAAGGGGGAATGTTTCCAAGCGGTGCGTCGCTCCCAGCAGCCTGTCTTCGGTCACTTCGGCGTATCCGGGGGCCTCTCGTGCCAGGAACTCCCGTATGTTACGCAGGTCGGCGCGGGCCTGCCGAGTCCACCTTACTTCCGCCACGCCCGCGCCTCGGCCTCTACCTCCGACTGCGGCACTGTCAGTCCGGCACGCGATTCTTCCAGACCACGCTCGATCTTGTGCAATAGGACGAGCCGCTCTATCGCGTCTTCGTACGTGGCTGTTTCTGGCAGATCCTCAACCGCGCGAACGATCTTCTGTTTGATACTGATCTCGGCCATGTCGTTTTACTAGAGGTTACAGATACGCTCGGAAGGCTCTTCTGCCGGATGAACAACTTACCCGCGCAGATGCTCCCGCCCTCTTTCCCTCAACGATCAACCCTCATCCTACCGGTACCGGCGGTAGAAGTCGTCCTCGTCATTGAGGTCGTCGTCATCCTCGATCTTGCCGATGTTGGATAGCATGGAGCCCATGATGTCGCTGTATTTGGACTCGGAATCGACGGTGTCCTTGCCGATGAGGGAGTACTGGTGGAGGGCTTCGAGGACGAACTCCATCGTGGTGGCCGTCTCCTGGGGGGAGTTCGGCTTCGCGTACTTCTTCACGAGGTCACGCAGGCCGTCCACCTTGTCGAGTTTCCTGGCGTATTCGGTGAAGGGCATGTCGGGGCCGATCTCGGCCGTGTGGCCTTTGGAGAACCAGCCGATGACCGACTGGTAGGGCGCCCGGCCGGTCTTCTTGTCGGACGGATCGGGGAAGTAGCGGGTAAAGATGGCCTTGACGGCCTTGCCGACGAGCAGGCGGGCGACGTTCTGGGGGCCTTCCTGCTCGCCCTCGTAGACGAGCTCGACCTTGCCGGTGATGGCGGGTTCGACGTGGACGAGGTCGCTGATGCGGGTGGTGGTGGTGTCCTCGCCGCTGAGGATGGCCCGGCGTTCGGCGGCGGAGATCAGGTCTTCCAGGGCGGCGCGGGTCATGCGGGCTGAGACGCCCGACTTCTGGTCGACGTACTCGCTCGCCCGGGCCTCGAAGGCGACCTGCTCGATGACTTCGCGGAAGAAGTGAGGCACTGCGACCTTCACCTCGGCGCCGTTGCGGTTCTCCCAGGCCTCCTGCCGGGTGATCTCGATGCCGGTCTCGATGGTCTTCGGGTAGTGGGTGATGATCTGGCTGTCGATGCGGTCTTTCAGGGGGGTGATGATGTTGCCGCGGTTGGTGTAGTCCTCCGGGTTGGCGGAGAAGACCATGAGGACGTCCATCGGGAAGCGGATGTTGAAGCCCCGGATCTGGATATCCTGTTCCTCCATGATGTTGAGGAGGCCGACCTGTATGCGCGGCTGGAGGTCGGGGAGCTCGTTAATGGCGAAGATGCCCCGGTTGGTTCGGGGGATGATGCCGAAGTGGATGACTTCCTCGTCGGCGTAGGTGAGGCGGCGGCTGGCGGCCTTGATGGGGTCGATGTCGCCGATGAGGTCGGCGATGGTGGTGTCCGGGGTGGCGAGCTTTTCGCCGTAGCGCTCTTCGCGGGGCAGCCACTCGATGGGCGTCAGGTCGCCGCGCTCGGCGATGAGGTCGCGGGCCTGCTTGGAGACGGGCGCGAACGGGTCGTCGTTGATCTCGCTGCCCGCGACGATGGGGATGTACTCGTCCAGGAGGCCGCCGAGCTGCCGGATGATGCGGCTCTTAGCCTGGCCCCGGAGGCCGAGGAGGATGAGGTCGTGCCGCCCGAGGAGGGCGTTCTGGATCTGGGGGATGACGGTGCGGTCGAACCCGATGATGCCGGGGAAGACCTGCTCCTTGCGTCGGAGCTTGCAGATGAGGTTCTTGCGGATCTCGTCTTTGACGGGAAGGACTGTGTACCCTGACGCTTTCAGCTCGCCCAGCGTCTTCGCGTGCGTCGGATTGCTACTCATGCGCCCCTGCTTCTGGGTAAAATGGTGGAGAGGTTAGCACGAAATGCACCGGGGGCTGTTCCCCTTCGGGGGGTTGAAGGTTAGAAGGTTGAAAGTTGAAGGTTAGAAGGTTGAAAGTAGCGGGTTAGCGGGTTGAGAGTTGAGGGTTGCACACTTTGCACGTTTTCTGTCGGTGGTCACGTGTTCATGTGTTCATGTGTTCGGGTGTTCACGTGAGGAGGTTGATTGCACAGATTGCACACGAAACGTATGGTTCTTGGGCCGTCGTGGCTTAGAAATGTAGAGGGTGGGGCGGACGCGGTCTTATACCAGTTCTCGGAAAGGATTGTGCATAGTCACCCAGGGATCGCCAGCGTATGGGAAAGCAACACCCTCCGGCCCTGGCGGGCCACCTCCCTCGGAGGGAGGAGTTGAACGCGCTTCGCTCTTTCCAAACAGTCTCCC
>DASSAV010000252.1:0-13513 GCA_035699265.1 Rhodothermales bacterium | reverse complement strand
GCACGTCGAGCCGGTCCTTGCCGGTGTAGACCGAGACGGAGAAGCGGTCGTCCCGGCTCGCGTCCAGGTTGACCTTCGCGTTCACGTCGTAGAAGTAGAACAGGTTCGGGATGCCGTCGACGTCTGCGGCGCGCAGGGCGGAGAGGAGCGGGTCGATGGTGGAGCGGCGGACGGCGAGCATCCAGGATCCTCGCGAATACGGCCCCTCGACGTAGGCGCGGGAGGCGAGCATGCCGATACTCAGCCCGCCTGCCACCCGGTTGCGGTTGCCTTCCTTGTTGTAGACCTCCAGCACGGAGCCGAGCCTCCCCCCGTACGGGGCCGGATAGCCGCCCTTGTACAGCCGCACGTCTTTGATGGCGTCGGGGTTGAAGGGCGAGAAGAAGCCGAAGAAATGGCTGGGGTTGTAGACGGTGTTCCGGTCGAGCAGGATCAGGGTCTGATCCGGGCTGCCGCCGCGGATGTAGAGGCCGCTGGAGAAGTCGGAAGCGGCCTTGACGCCGGGGAGGAGTTGGAGCGCGCGGAACAGGTCGGGTTCCAGCACGGCCGGAAGCTGCTTGACACTTTCGGTGGTCATCTGGGAGACGCCCAGCGCCCGCCGCTCCTCCTCCTCTCGCTTCGAAGTGACGACGACCTCCCCGATCTCGACGCTGGCCGGCTGCATCGCTATTTCCACCCGCCTCGCCTCACCGGGGGCCAGGTCGATCTCCTGCTCGAAGTCACTGTATCCGACGTAGGTCGCGACGAGGGTATAATGCCCGGGTTCAATGCCGGTGACGGTGTAGTAGCCCGCGCTGTTGGTCGCTGCCGCGTGGCCGGTACCGGCGAGCCGTACGGTGGCGAGCAGCAGGGTCTCCCCGGTCTGCGCGTCGGTTACGAACCCGCTGACGGAGGCCGGTTCCTGTGCTCGTACGGGGGCGGAGCAAGCGAAACAGAGCAAGAGGACGAGGAACGGTCGCATCGGAAACGGTCGTCAAGGGCGGGCAATTGCATCGGTCTTAACGATGGGTGATGGTTCAGGTTACAGACAAGACGGGGTTCGCACGCGCAATTAACAGTTAGCGGTACCGCCTGTTGGACTGACTGTCGACCTCTACGGCAAATTCATACGGGAGCAGGTTATCATAATAACCTGGACGCTGCACCTTTTCGTCCCTATCCTGCCAGGTTCACCGCCCAGTCAGCTAAACCACAGACCCGTGCCCCCCACCCTCGCCCCTATTTTACGCATTACTCATTCCACACATGTTCCGCGTGCAAAGTGTGCAACTGCTCCCCACAAACTGCGGACTCCGCGTGCAAAGTGTGCAACCGTTCACCTGCTGCACGCCTGAAAACACTGTTCCGTGTGCAAAGTGTGCAACGCACCGCCAGCCCCGACGGGGCGAGCTTCCTTTGCCCGATCAAAAGGGCCGGGCCACTTGTGCAACATGTGCCACTCCCCGCCGCTCTGCATGCTGTAAAACAGCGGTTCCGTGTGCAAGGCGTACAATCGAATCGCTCAGGCTGTAAGATCCGTTACAGTTCGCCTCAACACCCCGGTACCCGAACAACTGACCACTGACAACTGACCACTGACAACACACCAAAAAGCGGCTTCAAACAGAATCATTAAATGCCTATATGCGTATATAAAACAGGGCTTTAACTAAATAAATCGGGGCCGATCCGGGTTAGCAGATGACGTGCGCGTTCCGTATTTTGGGGCGGACGGGTATGCACCATAATGCACTAGTCATATCTCTATAATTTTGTTGTGTTTAGAGCGGAGCCCTCAGGAATCGGGCGATCGCTCGGGCGTACCCGCGTTCAGGTTCCGGCATTCGATAGATCAACTGGATGGAACAGCAGCAGAATCGGATTATCCCGATCAACATCACGGAGGAGATGAAGTCCTCCTACATCGACTACTCGATGTCAGTGATCGTGGGTCGGGCGCTCCCGGACGTGCGGGACGGATTGAAGCCGGTACACCGGCGCGTCCTGTACGGCATGAGCGAACTCAACCTCACGGCCGGGTCGGCGCACAAGAAGAGCGCCCGAATCGTCGGTGAGGTGCTCGGTAAGTACCACCCCCACGGGGACGCCTCGGTATACGACACGATGGTGCGTATGGCGCAGGATTTCTCCATGCGCTACCTGCTCGTAGACGGGCAGGGCAACTTCGGCTCAGTAGACGGCGACTCGGCCGCAGCTATGCGGTACACGGAGGCCCGCTTCACGCGCATCGCCGAAGAGATGCTCCGCGACATCGACAAGGATACGGTCGATTTCGGCGAGAACTTCGATGGCTCGCTCCAGGAACCACTGGTGATGCCCGCCGCGATCCCGAACCTCCTGATCAACGGGTCGGACGGCATTGCGGTCGGCATGGCCACAAAGATCCCGCCCCACAACCTGGGCGAGGTCGTGGACGGGGTCGTGGCCTACATCGATAATCCGCAGATCTCCGTCAAGGAGTTGATGGAGCGGATACCGGCGCCGGACTTCCCGACGGGCGGCATCATCTACGGATACGCGGGCGTACACGATGCCTATTCGACCGGCCGTGGCCGCGTGGTGATCCGCGCGAAGGTGCACCTGGAGGAGATCCGTGCGGGCCGCGAGGCGCTGATCGTGACGGAGATCCCGTTCCAGGTCAACAAGGCAGTCCTGATCGAGAAGATAGCCGGACTGGTCCGGGACAAGAAAATCGACGGTATCTCCGACCTGCGGGACGAGAGCGACCGCGACGGCATGCGGATCGTGATCGAACTCAAGAAGGACGCGATGCCGCTCGTCGTCGAGAACCAGCTCTACAAGTTCACGCAGCTCCAGCAGACGTTCGGCGTGAACATGGTGGCGCTGGTGAACGGGCGCCCGAAGACGCTGACGCTGCACGACATGATCCACCACTACGTGGAGCACCGGCACGACGTGGTGACGCGGCGCACCCAGTACGAGCTACGCAAGGCCGAAGAGCGCGCCCACATCCTGGAGGGTTTGACGCTCGCGCTCGACCACCTCGATGCCGTCATCACCATCATCCGCCACTCGGCGGACGCGGATGCGGCGAAGCAGAACCTGATGCGCGGCGTGTATCCCGAACGGCTGACGCCGGAGCAGCTCCAGCGCATGGGCCTGCCGCTTCAGAACCCGGTGGATGTCGCCGGCCCGCTGCCGGAATCGGTGAATGACCTGTTCCGGGCGACGGGTGAGGAGAAGTACGAGCGCATGCCCTGGCTCTCTACGGCCCAGGCGGACGCGATCCTCGCGCTGCGCCTCAGCCGGCTCACGGGACTCGAACGGCAGAAAACCGAGGATGAGTACCGGGAAGTGCTCATGGAGATCGAGCGGCTGCGGAGCATCCTGGCGAGCGAGCACCTACGGATGGAGATCATCAAGCAGGAACTGTTCGACGTCAAGGCGAAGTACGGCGATGCGCGCCGGACGGAGATCGATTACACGGGCGGCGGCGACATCATCATCGAAGACTTAATCGAGGACGAACAGGTCGTCGTCAGCGTCACGCACCAGGGCCTCATCAAGCGCACCAGCGCCACGGAGTACCGGCAGCAGAGCCGGGGCGGCAAGGGCATGCGCGGCTCGGGCATGCGCGACGAGGACTACATCGAACACCTGTTCACGTCGTTCAACCACGACTATCTCCTCTTCTTCACGGACCATGGCCAATGCTACTGGCTGCGCGTCTACGAGATACCGGAGGGCAACCGGATCAGCAAGGGCCGCTCGATCCGCAACCTGATCCAGATCGACCCGGAGGACCGAATCCGGGCGGTGCTGGCCGTCAGCAAGCAGAACTTCGAGGACGCGGATTTCCTGGCCACGCACTACGTGATGATGGCGACGAAGAAGGGCCTCGTGAAGAAGACCCCGCTCGAAGCGTTCAGCCGCCCGCGCGCCGACGGCATCATCGCCATCTCGATCCTGGACGGGGACGAACTCCTGGAGGCGGACCTGACGAGCGGAGACGCGCACGTGGTGCTCGCCTCCTCCGAGGGCCTGACGATCCGGTTCCACGAGAACGATGCGCGTCCGATGGGCCGCAACACGCAGGGCGTGCGCGGCATGTGGCTGGACGAAGGTGCCCGCCTCGTCGGCATGGTGGTGATCGAGGGCGAGGTTAAAGATATCCTCGCTATCAGCGCCAACGGATACGGCAAGCGCAGTGTACTGGACGAGTACCGCATCCAGACTCGCGGCGGCAAGGGCATCATCACGATGAAGCGAACCGCGAAGACGGGGCCGCTCGTCTCGATCAAGGGTGTGCACGAGGCCGACGACCTGATGATCGTGACGCAGAACGGCATCATGATCCGCATGCACGTAGCAGGCATCAACCGGCTCGGGCGAAACACCCAGGGTGTGCGGCTCATCAGCCTGAAGGACAGCGACGCGATTGCGGACGTCACGCGCGTAGAGTTTGAAGAGGATGAAGCCGAGGCGCTGCCGACAAATGGACAGGGTTCTACCGAGGACGTGTTCGGCTCGGACGGAGCGTCGACGCCGGAGCCCCCCGAGATCGAGGAGTGATGCCAGATCCGGTTCCGGGGGCGGATTCCGCCGAGGGTATCGAGACCAGGTAACGGAATCCCATGAAGATCCTGCTGACTATCATCGGCTGCATCATCGTGCTGGTCGCCGCCTTCTTCCTCTTCGTCTTCTCCGGCGTGTACAATATCGCCGCCTCGGACGAGCACAGCCCGTTCATGCACTGGGTACTGAACACGACGATGGAGCACTCGGTCGAGGACCACGCTGCAGACGTGCAGGTGCCGCCGCTGAACGACCCGGCGCTGGCACGCACGGGCTTCGAGCACTACAAGGAGATGTGCGAGACCTGCCACGGCGCGCCCGGGGTCGATCGGTCGGAGATCGGACAGGGCCTCAATCCCCTCCCCCCGGACCTCACGAAGATAGATCCCGACTGGAGCGAAAAGGAGCTATTCTGGACCGTCAAGCACGGGATCAAGATGACCGGGATGCCCAGCTTCGGCGAGACTCATAGCGACGATAAGATCTGGGCCATCGTGGCATTCGTCCGGCAATTGCGCGATATGTCTCCCCAGCAATACCAGGCCCTCTCCCAACAACTCGAACCCGGCGCGGAAGAATACGGCGAGGAAGTGCAGGAACACACGCACGAACACGTACACTAACGCCTCAGACCCAGCGCTCCAACTCGCGGCGCAGCAATGCCGTATAGCGTGCCGCCTCACGCTCCAACCGGCGCCGGTCCTCACCATACCCCGCCTCACGCGCGGCAATGTCCGCTTCCCCGAGGCAACAGGCTGCGTAAGGGGCTCGGTAGGCGGCGACGGACGCCCGTAGCCCCACCCGATCGGGTTCGCCCAGGCGCAAGCCGTCGATGAGCGACATCACGTCGGAATCACACAGACCGTATTCCACGGCGGCGCCCGCAAAATCCCACGCCGCGCCAACCGGGCCGGGGAGCCTGGTCCCATTCCCGTGGTCGATGGCGTCTGTCTTGAAATACCCTCCCCCGTTTCTCATCCACTCTGACGGGCGCAAGCGTGCATCTGCAATAACGGATTCCGTTTCTGGCATCGATTCGAGTAGTTTCACAGCGCGACGGAGGCCGGGAGGGTTCTCGCCGAGCGCTTCCCGGCCGTTCTCCAACAAAGCAGGGATGATCGATCTCGCCGAGTGGGTTTCTCCCGTGCGGAAGGCGCCCCAGCGCCCGCCGAGATAGGCGCGCAATCCATCCAGGAAGGCAGGCGACCGCGTCTCGCTATCGCTTGCCAGGTGACCTTCTTGCCAGCGATAGGCCATAAACCCTCCGGCGGAGCCGTGGACGGCAGGACCGATCCCGAGCTCGGCGAGACGCTCTGCTCGGGCTACCGTCTCCTGCCCCCATATTCCCAATCCTGCGTACCGGATGAGAACCCGGTGGCCCTCTTCGTCTCGGGCGAGATACTTCAGTCGCTCATGATTCACGCTGGCGGCCGCATCGGACGCGCCCGGGACGAACCCGCGCCACAGACCGCCCGAAAGATCCCGTGGCTCGGAAAGACCGAGTAACGCCGTGATCCGCGACATCCGTTCCCCGTGGACGTGCGGCGGGTACTTCCGCTGGACGGCGAACCAGTCACGCCGTTCCTGCGGCGCCAGAGCCATGCCCCCCGTATGGCTCGGGAACAGGACCAGGCGGTTTCCTCGAACACTGAGCGCAGCAAGCCACTGGCCCAGGCAATAGAGCGTCTCGCCGGTGGCGCCCGGCCCTTCATCGACCACCAGCACGTCCCGCCCCTCTTCGATCCAGCGCCTGAGCCGCTTGCTGAGCAATTCGTCCGTTGCCACGTAGCGGGAGCCGGATGGCCCTCGGGGGCGCAGCGTCACGGTACGGCTGGCTCCGATCACCGCAGCTACAACACCTGAAAGACTGGTTCCGATGCTGCGCAAGCCGATGACGACGGCCTCCCTCGTCCGGTTCGGCACTTCTCGGAGGTAATCAGCGGCGGCATTGGCATAGTCGCGCGGATCGAGCGCATAGTGGAGGTAGCCTTCCGGAATGCTGCCGGTAACGGTGGAGGGCAATCCTGCCCGGGCAAGTTCAGCCAGGAGCGGCAAGGCCGAGTCTAATGCGGCAGTCGTCCTCCCTCCGGCCAGGCTATCGACGTAACATGCCCCGGCGATCCCGACCAGGTCTCGAAGCATGGCCTGCACCGGTCCCCACGAATCCTCCACCGGTGCGAGCGCGTCCACGACGGCCTGCTCCAGCATGCCCGCCTCGACCAGGAAGGACTCCGCGTCACCCGTCCGGACCAGATATTCCAGCCGCCGGAGCTGTTCCGCTGTGGAAAGCTCACATGTACGGTCCCTGAAGCTAATCATCCCTTACCCGCGGCCTCCCCTTCTGTGGGCGTCTCAGCACAGGAATATAGCTCCCTCCCGACAGGCACCACGGCCGTGAAATGCAATTAGTTCGTCTCCAGCGGCGCGAGATCGAACCGGTGTACGCGCTGACGTGTAGCAGCCACTGGAAATCCGCCGATCCTCCAACGGCGCAACAGGCGGGGAAGCGAAGCAGACTCCGATGAAGCAAGACGATCCGCTACCCGCGAATGCCCTTGACCGGCAAAAGCTGTCGGGAAATCTATCGGTGGCCGTACCGGGTGGGGTAGTCGACCTCACCCACCTCGACAAGGTGTACTGGCCGGATAGCGAACACACAAAGGGCGACCTGATCCGCTACTACCACGAGGTTTCCGCGACCATCCTCCCCTACCTGGAGCAGCGGCCTCTCATCCTCAAACGTTTCCCCAACGGCATCACCAAACCGTCTTTCTTCCAGCATCAAGCAGGCGAGGTGCCGCAGTTCGTGGGCACCGCCCGGCTCGAATCGGAAGAAGGCCGCCGAATCGACTACATCCTCTGCAACGACGAGGCGACGCTCCTGTACGTCTCTAACCTGGGTGCCATCGAACGGCACCCCTGGAACGCCCGCCTGGAAAGCCTCGACCGGCCGGACTGGATGGTATTCGACCTCGATCCCGGCGAGGGCGTTCCCTTCGGCCAGATCTGCGAACTGGCGACATCCGTGAACACGATCCTCACGCAGCTCGGACTCGCATCCTATCCCAAGACGTCCGGCTCACGGGGACTCCATGTGTACGTCCCCATCGCAAACCGGTATCCTTTCGCACAGATCGCGCCCCTGGCCGCCCGCATCGCGGAACGGGTAGTCGATGAGAACCCCGCACTCGCGACGCTGGAACGCGCCCTCGAAAGCCGGAAACGCGGGCAGATCTACGTCGACCACCTCCAGAACGCGAAAGGGAAGTCTGTGGTATCACCCTATTCCGTGCGCCCCCGGCCCGGTGCCACGGTTTCGACCCCACTGTCCTGGAATGAAGTCGAGTCGTGCCCGGATCCCGGCTCGTTCACGATAGAGACCATCCCGCCGCGCATCCGCAAGCTCGGAGACCTGTTCGAGCCCGTCCTGGAAAACAAGCAGGATCTGAAGCAGGCGCTGGAGCAGTTGGATGTGGTGTAGGTCAAGGCACCATCGCCTGGAATTGCCCGGCGTTCAGGGCCGCATAACCGGCCTGATCGTTGTCGAAATAACAGTACACGTCGAGTCCTTGCTCGGTCCAACCTCGAATGCTGTGCGCCCACTTCTGCAACGCCTCTTCGGTGTACAGGCCCTGATAAGTCTCCCCCGGCCCGTGCAGGCGAAGGTATACGAAAGGCGCGGTAACCTGAATGGGCGACTCGTGGCCTGCCAGATCGTATATGCAGAACGCAGCGCCATGCCGTTCGAGCAATTCGAGGGCGCGCGGGTCGTACCAACTCGGGTCGCGAAACTCGAAGGCGTAGCGATAGTCCGGGGCGAGACAGGACAGGAAGTGCGCAAGCCGCTCCGGATTGAAATGCCATCGGGGCGGTAACTGGAAGAGGATCGGGCCTCGCTTCTCACCTAAACCTTTAATTCGGTCGTACAAATTCCGCAGCGGCTGCTCCGGATCGCGCAGCTTCTTCATGTGCGTAATGAACCGATTCGCCTTAACCGCAAACACGAAATCCTCCGGGACGGTGTCCCGCCACGCCTCCATCGTCTCAAGGCTGGGAAGCTTGTAGAACGAGTTGTTGATCTCGACCGTACGAAAGTGCTCCGCATAGAAGCTCAGGAAATCACGGGGCTGCATCCCTTCGGGATAAAAGGGGCCCTTCCAGTGCTGATAATGCCAGCCCGACGTCCCGATGAAGATGCTACGCCTCACCCGATCTCGCCCTTATTCTCTCTTATTTTCTCTTTCCCTCATTCTCACTTTCGATCACTCCCCGTCCCCCGTCCTCTCCCCCAATCTCCCTTTCTCCCTTTCCCCCTCTCTTTCTCTCCTCCCCTCCTCCACTCTTTCTCTCCTCCTATCCTCCTCTCCCCTCTCACCCGAAACCCCGCGCAGGCGGCGCGTGAGCGATTCCGCCTCGATGAAGATGTACTTCACGTCCGGGTAAGCCTGGCGGATCCGGCGCTCGATCCGATCTATGGCTCCCTCGACCTCCTCGGAAGTGAGTTGCCCGTTGAATTGCAGGTCGATGTTCAGCAGGATCTCGTCCGGGCTGAGATGCATGGTCAACACACGACCGACGGAGTCGACCGCCGGGTCTTCCGAGGCTGCCCGGCGGATTCCGCTCACCACGTCGGGGCTCGCGCTTTCACCGATCAGCAGGCCCTTGCTCTCGTACAGCAGCAGCACCGCTGCAACGCACAGCAGCAAACCGATCACGATGGAGGCGGCCCCGTCCAGTTGCGGGATCCCGAGACGTCTGCTCAGGAAGATTCCTACGAATGCGGCCGCTAGACCGAACAGCGCCGCCGAGTCCTCGAACAGGACAGCGAACGAGGTCGGATCCTTGCTCGCGCGAATCGACGGCCAGAACCGTAATGCGCCCTTCACCTTCAAGTATGCGCGCAGGGCCGTAACCCAGGTGGCCCCCTCGAAGACGACGGCGAGCGCGAGCACGATGTAGCTGAGCGTCGGATCCTCAATCGGCTCCGGGTGCATGACGTGTCGAATGCCCTCGTAGATCGAAATCCCACCGCCCACGGCAAAGATCATCACCGCGACCATGAGGCTGTAAAAGTAAAGATCCTTGCCGTGGCCGAAGGCGTGGCTCTCATCCGGGGGGCGCCTGCTTCGATGGATGCCCCATAACAGCAACACGCCATTACCGGTATCTACCGTCGAGTGGATCGCCTCCGTCAGCATCGCCGAACTCCCACTGATCGCAGCCGCAATGAACTTCGTCACTGCAATGGCCAGATTACCGGCAATCGCAGCGTAAATCGCTACCTTCGATGTGGCCGTCATTCGGTTGTTGACCTCATGAAACGAAACACGGGCACTTTTATAGCCCGCCCGAACACCTGCTGTTCGCTCCGTGACGCAACATTCCTGTACGCTCCCTCAACCCGGCAACCCTCAACCCGCTACCCCTGGAACCTCAGAGCGTCGAGACGAGATCGGCGACGAACGCGACCTCATCCGAATTGACCGTATGCCCCATGCCGGGATAGATCCGTTCCGTCACGACTGCGTTCATGCCTTCCAGCACACGCCCGGTCTCGTGGACCCGTGACACCGGTATGTGCGGATCGACGTCGCTGCACCCGAGGAAGACGGGCGTCTCCTGGAGATCTCCGGCGTAGTCCCGCGGCGTCCCTTCCGGCCCGATCAGCCCGCCGCTGAGTCCCACGACCCCGCCGAATCGGCGTGGATTGCGTGCGGCATATTCGAGCGCCAGGCAGGCGCCCTGCGAAAACCCGAGCAGAACGATGCGTTCCGGCGGTACGCCCGCCTCCTCGATCCTTCCGAACACGTCGGCCACAGCCTGCAAAGCAGACGACAGGGCGGGTTCGTTCTGGCTCAACGGCGCGAGGAAGCTGTGTGGGTACCACGAGTACCCGGACGCTTGCGGCGCCAGATAGGCCACGTCCGAAAAGGTGAACTCATCGGCCAGCCCCAGAATATCCTCCGCAGACGCCCCGCGCCCGTGCAGGAGCAACACGGCGGCCCGCGCGCGCTTGAGCGGCGCGCCCGCCGTCAATACCGGCTGATCCTGGTGCGGTCCCCAGGTGTTCTCTGACTTCTGATTCAACGTCGTCTCGGATTCAGATGAATGCTCCAGTGATGTGAAGATAATACGATTCACCAGCATAGCGGCCCTTGTCAGGCACAGGTATGAGAATCCGTCATCCTCACCCCTCCCTCGCCTTCCCCACGAAGCAGGGTGTTGCATAAAACCGAAACGAGCAACAACATATACCAGTTTGCCTCGACTTTTCAGGCCCGTCATCCTCGACCTGATTGGACACGAGCGCAGCGACTGACCGAAGGAGACGAGCGAAGCGACTCACGAAGTAAAATCCAGCCTGCAGACCTGCAAGCCTCCTTCCAGGCTCGCTCACGCCACCTGAATCCAAAATCGAACGTCCCCTCAGCTATTCAAAATGCGGGCGCCCTTCGGAACGAGCACCTTCACCGCTCCCGGAAGGACACGAGCCGTCAGCGGGAGTTGCAACGACACCTCCCCATCGCGCTGTACCGCCTGCGGCGGGTCTGCCGCGACTTCCACCGTGCGGGTCTGCCAGTGCTGAAAATTCCCGGTGTCCGGCTCCCGGTCGGTCAAGACGTCCTCCAACAGGGAGCCGAGCGTCAATATGTCGGCCTGTTCGAGCACCAGGACGTCCAGAAGCCCGTCGCGTACAGAGATCCGAGGTGAGAGCGTCAGCGAGCCCCGGCCCAGGCTCCCGCCGTTGCAGATCAGGCACGTCACGCCTTCACATTCCACCTCGCGCCCGTCCAGGCGCAACCGGTACACACTGTGTCTCGGGCGTTTCAGCGACTTCAAGGCTGCTATGGCATACGCCAGGCTCCCCACACGGGCCTTCTGTTCCCGGCTGGCTCCCTCCACCATGTCAGCCTCCAGCCCGATCCCTACCCGCAGGATAAAATGCCCGCCCCCGTCCAGCGCGCCCACGTCAATGTCCACTTCCTCGCTCTCGTCCCCGCAAACCATCGCGCACGCCTCCGCCAGATCGTCGGAGATGCCGAGTTCTACGGACATTACGTTGGCGGTACCGCCGGGGAAAATGGCGAGCGGTAGACCGCTTCCGATGAGCGCACCGGCCACCTCCATCACGGTGCCGTCGCCCCCGTAGGCCGCCAGAAGGTCCGCACCACCCTCGACAGCCCTCCTGGTCAGTTCCGCCGCCTGACCGGGTGCTGTCGAGATGGAAACGTCCCAGCTAACGCCGGCCTCCTGAAAGACACGGTTTAAGGTGCTGAGCACGGGCCTGTCCTGCCCCGCCGCCGGATTGATGATGACGTGGATGCGTCTGTTCACGGGCGATCTCTTCAACGATACATCTAAACTGATACCCGATCTGCAAAAGAATAGTGCCACTCGGCCGTCTACCGCCACATCACCCCGACGCCGCAGCAGAATCCCGCCAACCCCCACACGCCCAAACGCCCCCTTCACGTCGAACCATTCGACTTCGCTGCTAATGACATGAGGTATCTCATGGAGTGCCCAGGTTGAAAATGGAGCACACCCGGCCCCACACGTCATCCCGAACCCGGATTGATCCTGCCCAATGGCGCAGCTTCCACGTAGGCGCCCGCCGTTCCTGAGCATGACTGGGGCTGGAACGCGAGGCACAGGGTTCACCTGAACGGGTCCACCTTGAACAAATCCCTCACCCCGCCTCAGCCCTGCGTAATACCAAATCCGGTTATTCACTTGAAGAATGGCGGAAGCGAATCAAACTCCTCTCCCCATCCGCCTCTCTCTCTTGAATCCGTCGAATCACGGGTGGAGCGCCGGGTGGAATCCCCGCGCGGTTGAGCGCGTGGCGCAACACCTCCACATCACCGAATGATCGCCAACCTTCACGCGCCGCTCGGTCGATGAGCGCGCCGGGAAGGGGATTCGAGCGTTTTGATTCGATCGCCCTTCTTTGGTCCTTTCTTGGGCGAGCAAGAAAGGACATTCCCCAGGAAAGCACACCCTCGAACACCACCGCACCCCCAAACGAAACGGTTCATCCGGACTTGGTATCAGAGGGTCCACGTTGAACAGATCCCTCAGCCATGTGTAACCGGAAGCGCAGCCTCCGAGCAGGGTGTCACAGATGAAGCCGCGAGCGGGGTTCGGGATGACGGATAGGGGGCTTTGCGACTCGGTGTCATGCATCGCACGGACGGAAAACTTGTTTTCCCGGGAGCTCAGGAGGACATCCCATAGACCAGCACCATCCTCCCCACGAACACAACCAACAACTGACCACTGACAACTGACAACCCCGAACACCCGAACACTTTTGCCTTCCCCCTTGATCTTCCAGGTATGTTTCCGTACGATACCTTCAACTTCAAGGTATTGAACGCACCCATGCTCACCAAAGAACTCGCAGGCGCCTCCGCCCGCCCCATCATGCTCTCCCTCCTCTCCACCGGTGAGAGCTACGGCTACGCCATCATGCAGCGCATCCACGACCTCTCCGGCGGCGCCCTTGCGTGGAGCGACGGCACCCTCTACCCCGTCCTCCACCGCCTCGAAGACGAGGGCCTCATCGCCTCTTCCTGGCGCACCGCCGAGAACGGGCGCCGCCGCAAATACTACCGCCTGACGACGAAAGGACAGGAAGCGCTCGAAAAGGAAAAACGGCAATGGCTCCGCGTAGACGCCGTCCTCGCCCAACTCTGGGGCCTCCAACCCCGCCTCGCCTTCTAAGAAACGGCTTAACAGAGGGAAAAGAAGCTCCCCTCCTTTCGCGGTTATTGACATATTGACCTGGTAAAGAAAAGCGAAACGCGATTCCCCTCCTTTCCAAGGAGGGGTGGCCGCAGGCCGGGGTGGTTTGCATCCCTTCCACGGCCTGCACTGATTTTGCAAATCTGGCATAAACCGCTGGAGGCCGCCTTTGTACGCCTTCGACCTCGAAAAAGCCATTGCCGCGTGGCGGAACACCCTCCACCACAAC
>DASSAV010000251.1:0-2309 GCA_035699265.1 Rhodothermales bacterium | reverse complement strand
GGTTCCTTTAGCGCGCGGCTTACGGCCCCCGTCGATTTGCCGAGGTCCTCCGCAACGGCTGCCTGTGTTTTGCCGGTGTCCCGCACGGCTTCGAGTGCGAGCCGGTGCAGCTCTTCGTATCCGGTAAACGTCTGGTTTTGCCGCATGGCCGTTCGTTCCTCTTGTTGACTGGACTGGTAAAGTACGCCGGGGGCGGCTTCACACTTGTAACATTTACCTATTGGGGCAATATCATTTACCATAAAGGGCAACTTATATTGTCCTGAATGGTAAATTATAGTAGGACACGGAACGACAATCAGCCCGGTACAGGTGACGCCATGACACGCAACGAGGCCCGTCAGACGATAGGCCGCGAAGGACGTAAGAACACGGTCGTTGTCTACTTCACGAAAAGGGACGGGGAGGCCCGCCGCATGGTGTGCCGCTACTGCGGCGCATCGAGCCGCCGCCCGCACTTGATGGAGGTATGGGACATGGAGAAAGGGGCGGTGCGGTGCGTCAACCTGGACACGGTTACGGGGATTCGCGTATGCGTTCGGCCCACGGAAACCGAGGCCGCCCGCGAGGAACGGAGCCGCCGCAAGCTGGAAGAGATTTCGGCGCTGTTCTCCTACTGAGTGCGCGGCCCGATTGAGCAGATTGAACACTTGAAAAAGGGGCGGCACCGGAGGGGTGGCTGTCCCCCTTTTTGATGGTGGGCGATAGGGCGCACAGGGTCTGTCAACGTGTCAGGAGCGGGGACACTTGGCCCCTATTTGGCCCCCGCGATTTTTGGCCCCTTTCGGACGGCGCGAAAATCGGCCTTTTTATGGGCGTAAAGGGCGATTGTGGAAGGGGATTTTTCATACACCTCCTTTCTCTTAATCAGCGGGTCCAAGGTTCGAGTCCTTGCGGGAGCACATATTTTTGAGGCCATTTGGGGCAGCTTCGGAGCACATCCGGGGCTGCCCTTTTTGTTAGTTCAACAAATGCCCACCAAAACGTCCGCCCACGCAGGCCTCCATCGTTACCGGCAAAGAAACGGACAGCGTGACCAGGGGGCACTATTCGAGCACCCTTCGAGCATCGTGGGAGCCCAATGAAAGGCTATGTCAAAGTGTCCGGCAAGCGATTCCTTGCGTTAAGAGGGGTTGTCACCAGGACTGGCGCCACCACAGCGGGAGATCCGGAGGACACCCGTTGCACCCATACAGGCATGCGACTATCTTGTTACCAGCCCCTGCTGCCCGCGTTTGGCTAGAAACGCTTCCAGGCTTATCAACCGGTGCCGCCGTGCCCTCACGCATTTTCCTGCTCGTCGTCCTGCTGCTTATTCCCAGGCTCGTTCTGGCTCAGAGCGAACCCGCTCCCGCCGCTGTGAGCGAGGAACTGGGCGCTCGCGACTCGCTACTCACGAGATTGCCGCCCCAACTACGTGATGAGGGCCGCCAGGTACTCGCGACGCGCGACGAGGACCAGCGTGCGGATCTAGCGGAAGATCTGGCCGACCTCGGGGTCGAGGAAACCACTGACTTTCTGCTCGGCGTGCTCGCGACAGATCCTTCGGCAGAAGTCCGAATTACGATCATCGAGGAGATCGGCGACGAGCAGGATGCGCGGATCGTAAGCGCGCTGAGGCAGCATCTTACGAGCGATCCGGACCCGGAGGTGTCGCTCACCGCGCTACGCATGCTGAACGAGCGGTACTTGGCGGATCTGGGGAGCCTGCTGGAGAAACGGCTCGACCAGGCACGTAGAAACGGCGACCAGGAAGAGATTCATCTCATCGCGCTCGCGCAACGGCAGAACCTGGTGCGCCAGGCGGGCGCGAACCTCCCGGAATTCATGCAGGCCCCACCGCCGGTATTTGCGGTCGAGCCGGCCGACCAGTCCATACGGGTACTCGCCTTCGGTGATTTCGGGACCGGGCAGGCGCAACAGAAGGAGGTTGCGGCGGCCATGCTGAAGTACCACGAGCAGCATCCGTTCGACCTCGGCCTTACCCTGGGCGATAATTTCTATTCGAAGGGTATGCAGAGCCCGGACGACCCGCGCTGGAAGTCGTGGTGGCACGATATGTATGACCCACTCGGCATCCCATTCTATGCCGCACTCGGAAACCACGATTGGGGGTTTGCGGACAGCCCTGCTTCAGAGATCCTCTACTCGGGCCGGAGCACGAATTGGCACATGCCGGCGACGTATTACACCTATACGGCCGGTCCGGTGCAGTTCTTCGCGCTGGAAACGGATGTACTCTCGGATGCGGAACTGATGTGGCTCGACCGGGAGCTCGCGAAGAGTAAGGCCCGCTGGAAAGTGGCCTA
>DASSAV010000250.1:0-2134 GCA_035699265.1 Rhodothermales bacterium | reverse complement strand
TCGGGAGTTCGGCATCCTGAAAGGATCCGTAGTTGCGGTTCCAGGTAGTGTTGAGTTGGTCGATGCTATCGTACTTCTGCTCCAGCCAGCGGCGAAAGGCCGCCTGGCAATGATCGCAGTAACAGAGCATGTCGCCCATTTTCGTGGCGTCGTCCGCGTAGGCGCGCATCTCGGACATGCTCTGTGTCAGCTCCGGCTCGCTGGCGACGTTCCAGATGGCGAGAGCCGGGTGGTCGGAATACCGCTCGAAAGCCGCCTTCAGGAACCGGAACAGATGCTCCATCACCTGTTCGTGATTGAGACATACCCCCAGGCCGCCGATCTGCCGGTGCGGTTGGGTCTGCGGGCCGATACGGCGTCCGTCCAGCGTGAGCATGGAGGCATCCGGGTGCTTCCGGTAGATCCACGCCGGCGCCACGTCGACGATGGTGTTCAGCATGACCTTGAGGCCGGCCTGCTGCGCCAGGTCCATCAACCTGTCGATGTCCTCGAAGTAGAAGCGGTCTTCTTCGGGGTGATTCCAGCGCCACTGAAGCCAGAACTTCACCGTATTGAAGCCCTGGCCTGCCATATGCTTCAGGTCGCGCTCCCAGTCCTCCGGGCGTGGGGAGGGGGCGCGGTAGTATTGCGAGCCGTAGGGTATGTATTCCGTGTCGAGCAGGTGTCGCATGCCGGAGGAATTGTAACGGAGTGGACGTTTTCTGACGTTTTCAGGCTGGAATTGTAACGGAACTGACGTTTTTGTGGGACCGCAGACGACCGACTGCCGCAAGATTCACTGCGCTACACAGACTCCACTGCTGCGCCCGTGAGGCAACGTTGAAGGTGCCGCACGCCCCGTTGCAGGCCCTCCTTTACCTTCTCGACCGAACCCTCGTACTCGGGGTCTTCGTGTTCTATGGAGACGACGAAGTCGTAGCCGACTTCCCGGAGCGTATCGAGGAAGGCGCGCCAGTCGATCTCACCCAGGCCCGGCATGCGGTAGCGCCACCAACCCGACTTCCAGGGATTCGCGTCCAGTTGGTCGGAGAGTACGCCGTAGCGGTACAGCCCGTTCTTCAGGATCTCCGTGTCCTTTGCATGGACGTGGAAGATGCGCGATGCATAGTCGCGCACGACCTGGTTGTGGTCGATGCCCAGCCAGAGGAGGTGTGACGGGTCGAGGTTGATGCCGAAGCTCTCCGACGGCACCTCATTGAACAGGGCGTCCCAGAGCTCGGGGGAATAGGCGTAATTACCGGGGAGGCCGAACTTGACCCAGTTCTCCATCGGACAGTTCTCGAACATGATCCGAACGCCCCTATCCTCCGCATACCTGACCGTCTCCCGCAGGAACGCCCCCGCTTCTTTGATGACGATGTCTGGGCTGACGGGCCGGGCGCCCACGAACGTGCCGACGAACTGTACATCCAGCATGGCAGCGGCATCGATCACCTTGCGGAGGTGCTTGTGGTAGCTGTGGCACTTGTTGCGGTTGGGGTGCAGATTATTCTCGTAGAAGGCGAGCGAGGATATGCCCATGTTATTGCGTTCAAACAAATCCCTAATTCGGTAGGCACCTTCCTGCGTGAGTTTGTCCACATCGATATGACGGGCCTGGTAGTCGCGCTTCGACTTCACGGGCCAGGCACTCAGTTCGAGCATTTCGAAACCCTGCGCCGCTGACCACGGCACTAAGTCTTCCAATCGAACGGCCTTGAGGCAAGCGGTCAGAAATCCAAGTTTCATTGCAAATCTGTTAGTCTATTCAATAGCGTATGTATGCGCAAATTGATCCTGACACAGAACAGAGTGTACCCCTGACTTCCCGTAATTGCGCTCGACATCCGACCGTCACTCGGCGACGGGGACGACAGAGGAGTGATTCTCTTCGTGTGCAGCCGTTGACTGCTCGGAAAGCTCGCGGGCGCGTTCCAGCATGCGGTGTACCTCGGGGGTGTCGATTTCCTGAGTCTTGCTGTAGAGGACGAGGGCCGGGACCACGGCGAGTTCGGCGTAGGCGTCCTCCTGCCGGGCGAACATTGCATTCGAGGGGTGGCGCGTGAGCAGGTGGGCGACGAACCTGGTGTACTTGCTGAAGAGATACGACGAGACAGGATGCACTTTCCGCCACGGCTTTTCGCCGTCGAGCCCA
>DASSAV010000249.1:0-17252 GCA_035699265.1 Rhodothermales bacterium | reverse complement strand
GCTCGACATCGCCCGCCGGATCGGCGCCGACGCGGCCCTGGATGGGGACGTGATCGACTACGTCCGGTCCGTGGGCGACGGCATGGGGGTAGACGTGGTGATCGACGCGGCAGGGGTATCGGCTACGCTCAAGCTGGCCATGGAGGCGGTCCGCCCGGCGGGCCAGATCGCCAAAGTGGGGTGGGGGCCGCAGCCGCTGGGGTTCAGCCTCGATCCCATCGTGCAGAAGAACGTGTCCATACAGGGCAGCTTCTCCCACAACTGGCCGATCTGGGAGCGGGTGATCGGGATGCTGGCCTCCGGCCAGATCGGCCTCGAGCCCATCGTCAGCCGGGTCGGGAAGCTGGAGGAGTGGCGGGATTGTTTCGAGGGGATGCTGCACGGGGAATACTGCAAGACGGTCCTGCTGCCCAATGCCTGACCTCCTGCCTCGCACATACCTGGCAGGCGGTTTTGCATATCCTGAGCAGGTTGTTACATTGTAGGGCGGCCTCGCGGCAAAACGTGCTGCACCCGTTTCGGCGGGATCCCCATGGCCGTGGTTCTTTTTTCTAAGGTTCGTTCAGGCACGCACTCGTATGAAACGACTGGTTACTTCAGTGCTCGGTATCTCGCTGAGCCTCGGCGCGGCCGCCTTCGGGCTCACGGCCTGCCAGACCAACACCACCGTCGAAGACTCGGCCGGCGTCGAAGCCGACTCGACGGATTCCAACACGTATGTCCTCTCCGACTCCGAACGCACGGCGGGCTGGGTTCTCCTCTCCGGCGGGCAGGACTTTCAAGGCTGGCGCGGTTACGACAGCGACAGCATTCCTGCGGTGTGGACGGTGCAGGACGGCGCCTTCTACATGACCGCTGACTCCACCAAGGAGCAGGGCGACCTCATGACCGACTCCACCTACGAGAATTTCGAACTCGCGCTGGAGTGGAAGATCTCCCCATGCGGCAACAGCGGCATCATCTATCGCGCGGGTACGGAGACGGAGCATCCGTATGAGACGGGACCGGAATACCAGGTTCTGGATAATACCTGTCACCCGGATGCCAAGGAGGGCAAGAACGGCAATCGGACGGCTGGGTCGGCGTACGACGTCTATCCGCCCTCGCAGGACGTTACGAAGCCGGCCGGCGAGTGGAACCAGACACGCCTCTTGGTCGATGGGAACCACGTCGAGCACTGGCTGAACGGCGTGAAAGTGCTGGAATACGAGCTGGGTAGCGCCGACTGGCAACAGCGCGTCGACGGCAGCAAGTGGGCGAATGTGGAAGGCTACGGCACCGTGGAAGACGGCCACATCGACTTGCAGGACCACGGGAATCCCGTCTGGTACCGGAACATCCGGATCCGCCGCCTGCCCGATTGAGCAGAGCAGACTTCCGAGTTCGGGAAGAGCCTCCGGCAAGCACTCTGCTGCCGGAGGCTCTCTCATTCACGCCCACAGGAAGGACAGATATGCTGTTGCAAGACAAGGTCGTTCTCGTCACGGGGTCCGTGACGGGCATCGGGGAGGCCATCGCGCGCGCGGCCGCCCGGGAGGGGGCGCACGTGATGGTGCACGGTCCGGAAGCCGGCGAGGCGGAGCGGGTTGCGGCCTCCATTGAAGGGGACGCGCACTCCGTCGGGGCGGACTTGCTGGACGAGGACGCGCCCGAGCGGATCGTCGCCGCGACCGTGGAACGGTTTGGCCGCATCGACGGGCTGGTGAACAACGCGGCCATGACGACTCGGAGCAACCTGGACACGACCGACCCGGCCCTGTTCGATCGCCTCATGCGGGTGAACACGCGGGCGCCGCTCTTCCTGACGAAGGCCGCCCTGCCGTGGTTCAGAAAGCAGGGCGGGGGCGTCGTGCTGAACATCGGCTCCGTCAATGCCTATTGCGGTGAGCCGAACCTGCTCGTCTATTCCATCACGAAGGGGGCGCTCATGACGATGACGCGCAACCTGGCCGATGCCCTCGCGACGGAGCACATCCGGGTGAACCAGCTCAACGTGGGCTGGACGCTCACCGAGAACGAGCGAAAGGTGAAGGAGCAGGAGGGGATGGGGGCCGACTGGGAATCACGCCTGCCGAAGCTGTTTGCGCCGGCGGGGCGTATCTTCAGGCCCCACGAGATTGCCGCGCACGCCGTATTCTGGCTGTCCGACGCGGGCGGCCCCGTGACCGGGACGGTATATGAGATCGAGCAACACCCCTTCATCGGGCGCAATCCGGACAAGGTGCAGTTCGCGCGCGCGGAGTGAGTATTCGGGTGATTAGGCGTTCGGGTCAATTGCAGAATAGCCGAATGAGTGGCAGCAACCGGTCATTTGCCTCAATTTGGTAAGCCTCGTCATCCTCGACCTGATCGGGGATCCAGGTAGAATGACGCATGAACTGGGTGGGCGATCAGGTTGAGATTCACGCAAAGGGCTGCTCGCCTGGAGTCTGGTGCATGGTACCTCCGGCACGAACATCGGCGCAACCTGAATGGTTGTGCTGCCTGGATTTACTTCGCCAGTCGCTTCGCTCGTGTCCGCCTTCGCGAGGATGACGGGAATGTTGCTATTACCTGCTCCTACCAGGTGATCTCCGACATCCGAACACGCGAAAATTACTGTTCACTGCCCACTGTTAATCGATAACTGACGTTCCTATGCCTTTAGCAGCCTTTCCGAAGTGTTATCTGGATCAACTCTGCGTGACCGGCGAGATGAAGGTGGAGGAGTGGATCGCGCTCTCGCAGGAGCTGGACGTGGACGGCCTGGAGTTCTACTGGGGCTTCACGCCCTGGCGGGACCGGGCGCGCATGAACGAGATCCGGCAGCGGGTGGAGGACCAGGGTCGGTCGATTCCCATGATGTGCTTCTCGCCCGACTTCACGCAGCCGGATCCTGATGCCAGGCAAAAGGAAGTCGATTCTCAGAAGCGCGCCGTCGAGGCGACGGAGCGGCTGGGGGGGACGTTCTGTCGGGTGCTTTCGGGGCAGCGGAGGCCGGAGGTGTCACGCAACGACGGGCTGACGTGGGTGGCGGAGTGCATCCACGAGGTGCTGCCCTTCGCCGCGGACCACGGCGTCACGCTGATTCTGGAGAACCACTACAAAGACGGCTACTGGCTGCACCCGGAGTTCGCGCAGCGGATGGACGTATTCCTGGAACTGCTGGAGCGGGTCGGAGAGCACCCCAATTTCGGCGTGAACTACGACCCGTCGAATGCCGTGGTGGCGGGAGACGATCCCATCGAGCTGCTCGAAGCCGTGAAGGGCCGGGTCGTGACGATGCATGCGAGCGACCGTTTTCTGCAGGGCGGTACGCTGGAAGATCTGCGTGCCCTGGACGCCCACCCCGTCGCGGGCTACGCGCCCGTGTTGCAGCACGGCGTCATCGGCCAGGGCCTGAACGATTACGACCGGATCTTTTCCATCCTGGAGGAAGCGGGCTTCTCCGGGTGGGTGTCCATCGAAGACGGGCAGGACCCGGCGGTCGGCATGGAGCACCTGCAGGAGTCGGCGCGGTTCCTCCGGGAGAAGATGGGCGTCTATGGGCTCCCGTGACGCTCTCAGGCCTCGTTGCGGCGCGTCGCCATCTCGTTGGGGATCTCGATCATGATGCCCCGCAGCTTGGTGGCGATACGGCGCGGGCCGACTACGACGCGGATCGAATCGCGCATCCAGACGACCCGTCCGTCCGCCGTGAGCGCGCGGAAGACGAGGTCGCACGAGCTACGATGGGCGATGGCGAGGGCGCAATTCGTAAGCGTTTCCTCCAGATCCTCCTGGTGGACCACTTTCTGGGGCCAGAATTCCGGATCGGAGATCCAGGATTCGGCGGGGTGCCCCAGTACGTCGACTGCGGAGTGGCTCACGAAGCGGGACCGGAAGTTGGCGGCATCGCCTTCCCAGACGATGACGTTGTAGCCGGGCAAGAGATCGTGTGCCCGTTTCTCGAGTGCCTGCATCGAGTCGGTTGCCTGGCCGAAGATCTGATCCAGCCGCTCGGCGATGCCGGGGTCAAGGAGTGCAGAAGCATCCATGGGAAGGTACAGTGCAGGTGTGGTGTGTTACCGGCCGGAGGCGCAGTGCTCCACACATTCGCCGGTAGGGAGGATGAACCCTAATATAGATCCAAGTAGATCGACAGCATGTAACACAAACGTAACGGTAACATGATTCGATACATAATGTGTGGGGCCGGAGGGGTCGTAACGATTGCGCGCGAGGCCGCGTCTTCACTTCTTTTGCACGCCCGTCGTATGCGCGGTTGCGGGCAAGGCTTATTTTGAGAGGGGGTTCGGGGAAAGGGCGAGTGGGAGAGAGGGAAAGAGAGGGCGAAGGAGGGAAGTAGGACGGTAGGCGGGGGCGAGGATAGGCAAGGAGGAGGGGAGAGGTTACACGCTTTGATAACAATCGTGTTTTGAATACAGATGGCGGAACTACGTGCGACGACCGGCTCGCGAACCACGGATCCCTCTTACGATCTGTTTACGACGCGGCAACAGCCGTTGGACGCGATCTTCAACCCGCGGACGGTGGCCGTGATCGGCGCGAGTGAGCGCGCCGGCAGCGTGGGGCGGACGATCCTGTGGAACCTGATCAGCAACCCGTTCGGGGGCACCGTCTTTCCGGTGAACGCGCGGCGGCCCAATGTGCTGGGGATCAAGGCGTATCCTGCCGTCGCAGACGTGCCGGAGCAGATCGACCTGGCAGTCATCGTCACCCCTGCGCCGACAGTGCCGGGGGTGGTCAGAGAGTGCGTCGAGGCCGGGGTGAAGGGCGCGATCATCATCTCAGCCGGGTTCAAGGAGATCGGGGCCGAGGGCGTAAAGCTGGAGCAGGAGATCCTGGCGGAGGCCCGGCGCGGGCGGATGCGGATCATCGGGCCGAACTGCCTCGGCGTCATGCGCCCGGTGAGTGGGCTCAACGCGACCTTCGCCGGGTCGATGGCGCGCCCTGGGAACGTGGCGTTCATCAGCCAGAGCGGCGCCCTGTTGACGGCGATCCTCGACTGGAGCTTCCGCGAGAGCGTCGGGTTCAGCGCCTTCGTATCCGTCGGCTCCATGCTCGACGTGGACTGGGGCGACCTGATCTACTACCTCGGCGACGACCCCCGCACGAGGAGCATCCTGCTCTACATGGAGTCGGTCGGAGATGCGCGATCGTTTCTGTCCGCAGCGCGGGAGGTCGGTTTTCAGAAGCCCATCATCATCATCAAGGCAGGGCGGACCGAGCAGGCCGCGTCGGCTGCGGCGTCGCACACCGGGACATTGGCGGGCAGCGACGAGGTGCTGAGCGCGGCGTTCCGCCGGTCGGGCGTCCTGCGCGTGGATTCGATTTCCGACCTGTTCTACATGGCGGAAGTGTTGTCGAAGCAGCCCCGCCCGCGCGGGCCGCGGCTGACGATACTCACCAACGCCGGAGGCCCGGGCGTGCTGGCGACAGACGCGCTGATCAACGGGCGCGGCGAGCTGACGAGCCTCTCCGACGCTGCGGTGGACCAGTTCAACCAGATTCTGCCGCCGCAGTGGAGCCACGGCAACCCGGTGGACATCCTCGGCGACGCCGACCCGGAGCGCTATGCGAAGGCGCTGGAGATCGCGGGCGATGACGAGAACAGTGACGGATTGCTGGTGATCCTCACCCCGCAGGCGATGACCGATCCCACCCAGACGGCCGAAAAGCTGAAGCCGTACGGGAAATCCGGTCGCAAGCCCGTTCTGGCAAGCTGGATGGGCGGTTCGGAAGTGGCGGCGGGGGAACGCATCCTCAACGACTCCGGCATCCCGACCTTTCAGTATCCCGACACGGCCGCCCGCGTCTTCAACTACATGTGGCGGTACAGCTACAACCTGCGGGCGCTGTATGAGACGCCGAGCCTGCCTGGAGCCGGCGCCTCCTTTTCGCGGCGGGAAGTGGCCTACGGGATCATCGACGGCGCCCGGCGGGAAGGCCGCATCATCCTGACGGAATTTGAATCCAAGCAACTGCTGTCCGCCTACAACATTCCGACAGTAGAGACACGGGTAGCCGCAACGGAAGACGAGGCCGTCCGGCTCGCCGGTGAGATCGGGTTTCCGGTGGTGGTGAAGCTGCATTCCTTCACGATCACGCACAAGACGGACGTGGGCGGGGTGCAGTTGAATCTTCAGGACGACGCGGCGGTACGGAGTGCTTTTAGCAGTATTCGGGATGGGCTCGACGCGATCGGGCAGTCGGAGGCATTCGACGGCGTCACGGTGCAGCCGATGGCCAGGCTGGACGGCTACGAACTGATCGTCGGCAGCAGCCTGGATCCTCAGTTCGGGCCCGTGCTCCTGTTCGGGTTCGGGGGCACCCTCGTGGAAGTCTACAGGGACCGGGCGCTGGCCTTGCCGCCGCTGAATACGACGCTCGCCCGGCGCATGATGGAGCAGACGCGCATCTACGCTGCGCTGCGGGGCGTGCGGGGGCGGGCCGCTGTCGACCTGGACGGCCTGGAGAAGCTGATGGTACAGTTCAGCGACCTGGTGGTGGAGCAGCGGTTCATCAAGGAGATCGACATCAACCCGCTGCTGGCGTCGCCAGACCGGCTGCTGGCGCTCGATGCGCGCGTCGTGTTGCACCCGCCGGATACGCCGGAAGAGGATCTTTCCCCGCTCGCCATCCGGCCGTATCCCATTCAATACGTGGAGGAATGGACGATGCGGGACGGGCGCAGGATCACGATCCGGCCGATTCGGCCCGAGGATGAGCCTGCGATGGTCCGATTCCACCACGTGCTTTCGGAGCAAAGCGTATACCTCCGGTACGCGAGCCTGATGAAGCTGAGCATGCGCACGGCCCACGAGCGGCTGGCCCGCATCTGTTTCATCGACTACAACCGCGAGATGGCGCTCGTGGCCGAGTACGAGCCGGAAGCGGCAGCCGAGCGGGAGATCGTGGCGGTGGGCCGGCTCACGAAACGGGCCGGAACCGGCGAAGGCGAATGGGCGATGCTGGTCAGCGACCCTTTTCAGCGGCAGGGCATCGGGACCGAGCTGTTACGCAGGCTGGAGGGGGTAGCCCGCGACGAGCACCTGGACCGGCTCGTGGCGGACATTCTCGTTCAGAACGACGCGATGCAGCACGTCGCCCGCAAGCTCGGGTTCACCATTCGGCGGAGCGACGATCCCTCGGATGAAATGGTACGGGCCGTGAAGGCCCTGGGTTGAGGCCCGCGCGCGTTCCCAGGGGTGAGCTGCTAATTGCAACACCGTAACCGGGGGTTCTTGATCTTCACAGATACGCGGGGTTACTTAACCGATCTTTAGTACGGCTACACATATAACTAGAGGGGACGGTGTAGTCTGCCGTACCGATGGCTTTTCAGCGTTATGACCACGGACGGTCTCAGGAGCGATATTGACCTTGAGTTCATGGTGGAGCGCAAGCGCAGTGAGGAGGATCTCGCAGCAGAGGTTACACGGCTCCGCTCAGAGGTGGAAGAGCGAGACCGGACCGAAAAGTTGCTTCGTGCCCGGGAGGATGTGCTTCGCAAACTGCTGGGTCGCGCCGGGCGGGACGGATTCCTGTTCGACGTAGAGGTGAGTTATCCCTCGGAGACCGGCGCGCCCATCATACGCATCGGTGACGACCAGCCACGGGGTCTGTCGCGGACCGTGCTTTGCGAGAAGGCCGAGCACGTGCTGCGGACAGGGCGTCCGGTATGGTACCGGGAGGCCTATGCTGCAGACGACACACGGCGATGGTTGCGCGTGCGACTGGTCCCGGTCCGCGACGCCGACGGCTCGATCCAGGGAATCATGGGCCGGGCGTCTGAACTGGGGGGGCTCCGGCCTTCGAGCCAGCGCGCGAAGCGGTCGGACCGGCTGCATCGTGAGTTGTTCGAGCTCCTTCCGGATGCTGTTATCATCACAGACATCGCAGGCCGGCTCCTCCACATCAACACGGCCGGAGTCAATTTGCTGGGGGCAGGTGATGCGTCCCAGCTGCTCGGGAAGCCGGTCCTGGATATGATACACCCGGAGGACCTGCTGCGCGCGCGAGAGCGTGGGCGGCTGGTCGGCCACGGAGAGCGGGTCGATCTGGTGGAGCACGTCCTCGTCCGGCTGGACGGCACTACCGTGCCCATCGAGACGCTGTCGGTTCCAGTGCGGTACGAGGGGCGGCGGGCCGTCCTGAGCACCGCCCGGGACGTCAGCGGGCGGAAGCTTCTGGAGGAAGCGCTTCAAGAGTCGAGAGAACTCTTTTACAAGGCGTTTCAGGAAGGGCCTGCGGGGTACATCATCATACGCGCACAGGACGGCCGCGTGCTCGACGTGAACGACGAGTACGTCCGCATCACGGGATACCCGCGCGAGGAGCTGATCGGGATGCACACGGACGACCTGGCTATCGTGACGGATCCGGAGCAGCGTAAGGAGCTGATGCAGCTTCAGGATACGGACGGCCCGCTACCCAGGCGCATCTACGAGTTGCAGCGGAAGGACGGCGAGCTCCGGAAGGCATTGACCACGATCCAGCGCGTCGAAGTGCAGGACGAGATCTGCCTGCTCTTCGTTCTCGTCGACGTAAGCGATCAGGAGGCGGCGACCGTTGCCGAGCGGCAGAGCCGGGATCTGCTGGACCGCGTCTTTCACGCCAGTCCCGCCGCCATCGGCATCATCCGCCGCTCGGACGGCCGGTTCATCGAGGTGAACGAGCAATGGGCCAGGCTGACGGAGTACCCGAAGGACGATGCGGTGGGGAAGACGATGCAGGAGACGGACCTGTGGGGTGCCGGGGAGCACAGCCGTGCCGTGCAAGAGCGCCTGCAGGAAACCGAGACACTCCAGGAGTACGAGACCGAGCTCCGAACCCTCTCTGGAGGGCGGAGGACGGTCCTGCTGTCATCGCAGCAGATCGAAGTGCGCTCGGAGCCATGCATTCTACTCGTGCTGACGGACATCACGGATCGCAAGCAGGTGGAGATGGAATTGATCCGTGCGAAGGAGCGCGCGGAGGAGATGTCACGGATCAAGACGGCCTTCCTCACGAACATGACGCATGAAGTCAGGACGCCGCTGACCGTGATTCTCGGCTTCACGTCGATGTTGAGGCAGGGGGCGCGTCCGGAGTATCAGCGCTTCGTGCGGGTGATCGAGCGGAGCGGGCGGCGCCTTCTCCTGATGCTCGATTCCATACTCGACCTCGCTCAACTGGAGGCAGGCACCCTGGCCGTCGAAGTTCAGACGTTCAACGTGGCCGACGTAGTAGCCAACGAGGGGGAGATCTTCAAGCAGGTCGCTGAAGAAAAGGGACTGGGTTTCGGCATCGACCTGCCCAATGAGCGGGTGTACGCACGGGCCGACCACAAAATATTCGTGCGGGTGCTGAACAATCTGTTCGACAACGCCGTCAAGTTTACGGAGAAGGGAGAGATCCGCCTCTCGGTAGAGACGGAACCGGACGTGGTGCGCATTTCCATGTCCGACACCGGCATCGGAATCGATAATCAGTATCTCCCCCGTGTCTTCGACGAGTTCTCGCAGGAAAGCACAGGCCTGGAGCGTACGCATCAGGGAAGCGGCCTCGGCCTTGCCGTTTCGAGGCGGCTGCTGGAGCACATGGGCGGCGAAATAGAAGCCGAGAGTACGAAAGGCGAAGGCAGCCGCTTCATTATTTCATTTCCACGGGTACAGCAACGAACGGCCTGAACCGATTCGAGCAAGTCATGGCTGATCGCATCGAAAGCGCAAACCAGCTACGAAGCCTTGCTTTTCTGTACCTCGCGATGGGGCACGGGACGGACAACTATCTCAGCGGCGCCGAACTCGAAGCGATCACGGACCGGCTGCACGCCCGGTATCCCGGCCACGACCGTGCCGCAGTCCAGGACGTCGTCGGAGAGGCCATGGCGGTCTACATGGAATCGGAGGACGTGGTGGACACGGCTACCGAACTGATCGTGGCGCTGAAGGACAGTCTTTCAGAGGAGCAGCGCCGGGCCGTCCTGAGAGACGTGCTGGCTGTGGCGGAGGCGGACGGGGTCGTGCTGCAAAACGAGCGCGGGCTATTGACGACCTTGGCCGCGTCGTGGGGCATGGACCTCGAAGGAGGGGAGGCGCTGGGCGTTTCGGCGGTGGAGGACCTCGGCAGATCCGGCTGGAGCGTGCTCCATCACCTGGCGCTCATCTACCTCGTTCTGGCGCACGGAACGGACAGCGAGCTCAGCGACAGTGAACGGAGCGTGATGTTGCGGCAGCTTCGAGAGTGGGCGCCGAAGCGCAGCGAAGACGAGATGCGCGCCATCCTGAGCACGGCGCTGGAGCAATATGGCCGGGGTGTCAGCGAGGAGCAGTTTGCGGACTCGGTATACGCCGTCCGCGAGGGGATGCCGGAAAGCATGCGTATGGCGGCGTTGAACGACCTGGTGAAGATCGCGAATGCGGACGGCGTCTTTCTGGATCGGGAGGAGGATCTGATCAACCAGCTACTCGCAGCCTGGCAGGTCAGGCCCTACGCCAGCTACGGGCGGCACGGGAGCAAGGAGTAGCGTGGGAAAGGGGGAGAGGGCGAAAGAGTGAATGTGGGAAGGAGAGAAAGAGAGAACGAGAGGAGGAGGGTGGGAATGGTGTGAGGGTTTGGGGATGTCTCTTGAATCCAAAATCCAAAATCCAGAACCCAAAATGAAGAAGGGGCCACCCGGTTGGATGGCCCCTTCTTCTTTGCCGTATGGCGCGGGACTCTTTAGAAGTCCATGCCGCCCATGCCGCCGGGGGGCATTGCGGGCATGGCCGCCCCTTCCTTCTCCGGCTTGTCCGCGATCACGCTCTCCGTCGTGAGCAGGAGGCTGGCTACGGAAGCGGCGTTCTCGAGCGCAGTGCGCGTGACCTTCGTCGGGTCGATGACGCCCTGCTCGAACAGCTTGCCGTATTCCTCGGTCTGGGCGTTGAAGCCGAAGTCGCCCTTGCCCTCTTTGACCTTCTGGACGACGATGCTGCCTTCGATCCCGGCATTCGCTGAGATCTGGCGCATCGGCTCCTCCAGCGCGCGGCGGATGATCTGGATGCCGATCTGCTGATCGTCGTTCTCCACCTTGAGGTCGTCCAGCGCGGCGAGTGCGCGGATGTAGGCCACGCCGCCGCCGGGCACGATGCCTTCCTCGACCGCTGCGCGGGTCGCATGGAGCGCGTCCTCGACACGGGCCTTCTTCTCCTTCATCTCGGGCTCGGTGGAGGCGCCGATCTTGAGGACGGCTACGCCGCCGGAGAGCTTCGCCAGGCGCTCCTGGAGCTTCTCGCGGTCGTAGTCGCTCGTGGTGCTCTCGATCTGCTGCTTGATCTGGTTGGCGCGCGCCTTGATCTGGTCGGACTCACCGGCGCCGTCGACGACAGTGGTATTGTCCTTGTTGATGACGATCCGGGCGGCACGGCCCATGTAGTTGAGGGTCGAGTTCTCCAGGCGGTAGCCTTTCTCCTCGGAGATGACGGTGCCCCCGGTGAGGATGGCGATGTCCTCGAGCATGGCCTTGCGGCGGTCGCCGAAGCCCGGGGCCTTGACGGCCGCGACGCGAAGCGTGCCGCGCAGCTTGTTGACGACGAGGGTGGCCAGCGCCTCGCCCTCTACGTCTTCTGCGATGATGAGCAGCGGGCGGCCCATCTGAGCGACCTTCTCCAGGATCGGGAGGAGATCCTTCATCGCACTGATCTTCTTGTCGTGGATGAGGATCATGGCGTCCTCCAGGACTGTCTCCATCGTGTCCGGGTTGGTCACGAAGTAGGGGCTGAGATAGCCGCGGTCGAACTGCATGCCTTCGACGACGTCCAACGTCGTCTCGGTGCCTTTCGCCTCTTCAACCGTGATGACGCCGTCCTTGCCGACCCGGTCGAATGCGTCGGCGATGAGGTCGCCGATAGTCCGGTCGTTGTTGGCGGAGATAGACGCGACCTGGGCGATCTCGCTCTTGTCCTGGATCTCGCGGCTCTGCTCGCGGAGGTTGGCGACGATGGCCTCGACGGCCTTGTCGATGCCCCGCTTGAGATCCATCGGGTTGGCGCCGGCAGTGACGTTCTTGAGGCCGGCGGTGATGATGGCCTGGGCCAGCACGGTAGCCGTGGTGGTGCCGTCGCCGGCGACGTCGCTCGTCTTCGAGGCGACTTCCTTGACCATCTGCGCGCCGACGTTTTCGATCTTGTCTTCGATCTCGACCTCTTTTGCGACGGTCACGCCGTCCTTCGTTACGGTCGGGGCGCCAAACTTCTTCTCGATGATGACGTTGCGGCCTTTCGGGCCGAGGGTGACCTTAACAGCGTTCGCAAGCGCGTCTACTCCTCTTTTGAGGGCTGCGCGAGCGTCCGTGTTGAAGGTGATTTGCTTTCCAGCCATGATTTTGTACAGGATAGATGTTGATTCGAGGGAACGTGCTTCCGGGGCGGGATGCGGCCAGGCG
The DNA here is from genome assembly GCA_035699265.1 of Rhodothermales bacterium. Taxonomy (GTDB): domain Bacteria; phylum Bacteroidota; class Rhodothermia; order Rhodothermales; family DASSAV01; genus DASSAV01. The sequence continues at coordinate 4,864 of DASSAV010000249.1, read as the reverse complement.
CTTCCTGCCTGAATTCCTTACTTCCCGACGACGCCGAGGATGTCGGCCTCGCGCATGATGAGGAACTCTTCGCCATCGAGGGTGATCTCGGTGCCGGCGTACTTGCCGTACAGGACGGTGTCGCCCTCTTTCACCGTCATGTCGATCTTGGTCCCGTTTTCGACACGCCCGGTGCCGACGGCGATGACCTTGCCCTTCTGGGGCTTCTCCTTCGCGGTGTCCGGGATGTAGAGCCCGCTCGTCGTCTTCTCTTCGGCAGGCTCCGGCTTGATGACCACACGGTCACTCAGCGGTTGGATGTTTGGCATGGTTTGTTTCCTCCAATGACCCTTTACTATAAGGTGATGATTACACGTAGTGAGTCTGTTAGCACTCAAGGGGGGCGAGTGCTAATACTCAAATGTACTCAAACGGATTCACCGTCGTCAAGACGGGTGTATTCCATTTGTGTGAAAAGGGAAGGGGAGCGCCGGGGAGCCAATCGGACGTTCGCTCGTTGTGACTTTTCATGGAGGAATGCCGGATGGCCGTATTGACCAAAAGCGGGTGGAATCGAGCCGGGGTGCCCCTGGCGATCCGGCCTTCGGGGTGGGGCATGGCACTGGGGTGCAGCGGCCTGTTGCTGGTTCTGGTGCTCCTGCCTCCATTCGTACCGGAGCCGTTCCGTTCCTTCGTGATGCTGGTGTTCGAGCCGCTCTGCCATCAGATGCCGGGGCGCTCGTTCCACGTCCACGGGCATCAACTGGCGGTGTGCCATCGCTGCCTGGGGATGTACGCCGGGCTCTTTGCCGGGGCATTTCTCTTTGGTTATGTGCGGCGCTGGGATGCGTTCCTGATGCGCTGTTCCGGCCTAATTCTCGTTATGGCGATCGCGGTACCGGGCATAGACTGGGCGCTCGGATTCACGGGGCTTTGGGCGAACACTACGTTCAGCCAGACCGCGACCGGCGCCTTCTTCGGGATCACTGCCGGGTATTATTTCGCGCGGGCGTGTGCCAGGACGCGGGTGGGAGATGCGCGTGAGCCGGTGCGTTCGATGTTTACGCGCGCCCGTTCCTGAAGCAATGCGCGGTACCCCGGTTTTCTTTTCGCCCTTGAGGTTCTATTTTCAGGCGTCCACATCGAGAAGGACAGGGCGGGCCGTCGCCACACCGCTCTGGGTGCAGAGAGATCGTCCCAGATCAGATCAGCCAACGTTATGCCTGGAAAGAGCCAGTCCGTTCTGCTTGCCGGTGTCGCCGTCGGCGTCATCGTCACGCTATTCAGCTTCATACCGGTCCTGGGAGGATGCCTGGGGTGCATCGCATACCTGATTGCAGGTGGGCTGGCCGTCTGGCACTATGCGAATACGTATGAGCTGACGGTGCTCGGCGGCACGGGGGCCGGGATGGGAGCCGTAGCCGGTGTGCTCGCCGGTATCGTTTCGGGCCTGATCGGCTGGTTGTTCGAGGTGTCGGGCCTGCGGCCGAGCGCTGCGGATCAAATGATGAAGGCCCTGGAGAACAGCAATCTCAGTCCTGAACAGATGGACCAGTTTAGTTCGATGTTCACGTCGCCGGTGTTCTGGGTCGTATTGGTCGGCGTCGGACTCATCATCGGCGCCATCGTCGGGGCGATCGGGGGCGCAATCGGCGCGTCGATGTTCAAACGAGGACCGGAGCCTTCGTCGGATGTGATTTAGAAGGTGGTGGCGTAATTCACCTGGTGAAATGCCGCGTCTACGACAGGCAAATGCACCGCCTCATCCGAAAACCGGTATAAGGCTAACGGGGATGTCTGGAGTGTCGGGGGCCGAGCACTTCGGAGAGGACAACGGCCTTGCGGGCGCCGCCGGGTTTGCGCAGCAGTTCCCGAATTTCGCGCGCGGCGGCCGATTCCTCCTCTCCGTCTTTGCCGTTTTCCGGGGAAGGCGACGTGGGTGTAGTGGCGCGAAGCGCTGCATCCATCCTGTCTGCGACCCTTGCAGGCGGGATGCGCTGAAGCTCGTTCCGACGGGTACTGGTCTTCTCGAGTCGCGTCGAAGTTGCTTCGAGCCTTGAAGGCGGGATGGGAGCGGTGCTCATCGGCTGGGTGGACTTCGCCTGCGCCAGCTTATCGTGAATCTCTTGCAGGGCGTCTTGCCACTCCGAGCCCTCCGGTCCGGTGGGCCGGGATGGGAGCGACAGGCCTGGGCGCTGCGGGGGTGATCCGGGGGGCTGCCTTCGACCGGCTTCCTTCCGTCGCGCCATTCCCTGAACGACGAAAAAGAACAGTAGGATGGCGATGAAGAAAATGGTTTCGGCGCTCATGACTCGCTGCAAGGCTGGTTTCCGCCAAGATACGGAACTCTAGTTGAGCCGTACCATCCGGTGTGTCAACACGTGGCCGTCCGCCGTGATCCGGGCGAAATAGAGTCCGGACGCCCAGTGGCCTACGTCCAGCGGAATCTCATGCCGCCCGGCGGCCAGGTGCTCGTCAATCAGCGATGCGACGACCCGGCCCAGGCTATCGTAGATGTCCAGCTTCACGTCCTGCGCGTACGGCAAGTCGAGCACGAGGGTGGTCTGGTCGGTGAACGGGTTCGGATAGTTGGAGACGACGGCCAGCTCTTCGGGGGGGACTACCTGGGCGTCGACGTCCGTCGCCAGATATGAGACGTCGGCCGATTCGAAGTAGACGTGGTAGATGTAGCGGCCCGCGAGCAGGTGTTTGTCGCTGAAGCTGTAGGATTGTTCGGCATCCGGTGCCCCTTCGCCGGCGATGCGTGCGACGACCACCGGCTCACTGAAGCTCGTATTGCCCCGCCCGTCAGACGTGACCGCCACGCGCTCGACACGGAAGGTGCCGGGCGTGCGTTCGAAGGAAGTAACCCACTGCACGTCTACCGCGTCGACCGTGGCGTGAGACTCGCTCCGGCGGACCAGGGCAGGCAAGTTCGCATCCGTCAGTCCCGTAGCGACGATGGAGAACGGCTGCTGGATGCTGCTCTGCAAATTCCCCTTGTGCGTCACCAGAATGGTATAGGTACCCGCCGGTGCGTCTGCCACGAAGATCTGTTCTACGGGATCGCGGGTATTGTCGCCGGGCGCGGCAGGAGCGGACGGAACAGTGGGGTCGAGGGTATACGGATAGAAAACATCGCCTGTCCGCTCATTGACCACGCGCAGATCCAGGTCGTTGCTGATCTGCGGTGTCGGGTCGTCCAGTGTATAGGAGGAGCGGTTCGCCGGGGGGTCCGTCCAGCAGAGCGTGACGCGAAGCGGGCCGGGCGAGACGACCGTCGCCGTTCGCGCGTACCGCCTGCCGTCCTGGAGGACATTTTCCTGAATGGCGAGCGGGTTTGCCCTGGTATCGGTGATTACGTTTGCGGCAGCTTCCGCATTCAGGAGGCCCCAGCCGGACCGGTAATCGGGCCCCGGATTGTCGAGGTCGCGTGCGGTTTCCAGCACGAGGGCCTTCAGGCTCGCGGCCGTCATGTACGTGCCGGTAAGCTGGTGGTAATATTGCTGGAGCAGGAGGAGGCTCCCCGAGACGTTCGGCGTCGCCATGGACGTGCCGCTCATGCGCGCGTACTGGTCGGGACCGGAGGCAATAGACGAGAAGACGCCCTCGCCGAAGCCGAGAATGTCGGGCTTGATCCGTCCGTCGTCGGTAGGTCCGAGGCTGCTGAAGTTGCTGACACCACTTATCCCGATCGAGCCGACCGTGAGCACGTTTTTGGCGGTGGCGGACCCGGAGATGGTATCGAAGCCGTTTGGGCCGCCGTCCGGCGGCGGCCCGGCGGCGGCGTCCAACGTCTGCCAGTCGCCCCGCGCGTCCAATCCCCGATAGGTGCCCGTGGCGGGTCCGTCGTCGCCCTGGTCGTTGCCCGCCGCCACCACGGGGAGGTAGTACGGGTGGGCGGACGCCACTCCGTCAAAGAGGGTGGCATACTCGCCGTAGCGGCCGAACTCCGCGTCCTCCGTACGGCTGAGCTGCGGGTCGCCGACCCAGTACCACTGGTCGTCGCCCGTGTCCTCCAGGTCGCCGAAGAACCACCCGGCGATTTCGCCATAGGAATGGTTGGAAACCAGCAGGCCGCGTTCCGCCTCCTTTTCCATCTCGGTCGCGTCGCTGTCCCAGTCGTAGGCGACGATCCTGGCCTGGTAGGCCATCCCCCGCGCTTCGGGCGAGACGCCGGAGGCGATCAGGGTACCGGCGACGTGGGTGCTGTGATCCACGGGATCGGCGATGTCGCCTTCCGAGACCCGGCCCGCCAGTTCCTGGTGGTCGAGCAGAGGGTGCCCCTCGTCCCACAGCCCGATCAACATGTCGAGGCCGGTGAGGCTGAGCCCGAGACGCTGGCCGGGCTGGAGGTACACCGTTCCGGTGGCGATGGCGGCCGGCCGGTTGAACCCGGTGACGTAGACCGGGCGGATACCGTGTACGCCCACGATCTGTACGAACCCGCCGTCGCGCTGCCGGATCCGAACGGGCAGGTCGCGGCGGCTCGTCCACCCCCGCGCCTCTTCCGACCGCTGGCGGTCGACCCGCCGGACCATCTCCACGGTTTCCCGCGCACGCGAACGGCCCGGCCCGTCGGGGCGGTCCTGTGCCCCGGCAGGGGATGCCGTGTACAGGCAAATAGACAGCCCGACGGCGATGAGCGCCAGGAATCGGTACGACATGGCCCGTGATAACGGTGTGAACAGGCAGTGAAACGGGTTTTGCCGATAACGGAAAACCGCGCGTAAGTGCGTCGTAATTGAAAGCAAAAGTAGGGCCGAACGCCGGTTATGGAAAGAGCGAAGGCGCTTCGGTCCGGGCAAGCAGGCGCTCGATGAGGCGGCGGTTGGCACGTGGGAAGGCGTAGTCGGCGAGCTCGTCCAGTTCGACCCAGCGGACG
>DASSAV010000248.1:0-3845 GCA_035699265.1 Rhodothermales bacterium | reverse complement strand
TACGGGAACGTGCGCGACCTCGTCCCGGCGCGGGATGAGGACGACAGGCTTCAGTATGTACCGCTCCGTGAGTTTCTGACGAGCGACCTGTTTGCGGCCCGCGACATCGTCGTTTTCTACGACCGTTCGGCGGGTATCCATTTCATAGACCAGGACTCGCAGAAGGACTTCAACCGGGCGCTTAGCGGATACGACACCATTTTCGGGACGGACTACGCCCAGAAGCTTCCGAAGGACCCGGTGCGGGTCTTCTCTGTGCTCGAGAACTATTTCCGACTCCGGCTGGCGGACGGCAAGCGGATCGCCTTCATCATCGACTATGCCGAGACGGTGGTTCCGATGGCTGAGGCGGCCACGTACTCGGCGGAAGACCGGAACGCGCTGGTTTTCTTGCAGAAGTGGTCTCACGACCCGCTGTTCCTCAGGAGCGACTTTACCATCTGCATGGTAGCCGAGAACCTGAGCGAGATCAACCAGCAGATCGTTCAGAGCCCCTACACGGCCGAGATCCACGTCATGCTTCCGGGCGACCAGGAGCGGCTGCAATACGTCAACTGGTACCTGCTTGGGCGCGAGGACGACTTCAGCGCGCATACGGCCGTATCGACCTCCATTCTAGCGAAGAACACGTCGGGCCTCGGCTACATCCACCTCCGCACCATCCTGGCAGACGTACTGGAGAACCGGACCACCCTTACGTTCGATCTGCTCTCCGACCTCAAGAAGGACTTCATCGAGGCGGAGGCGTACGGCATGCTGGAGTTCGTCGAGACCGACTACACGCTCGACATGGTTGCAGGACACGCTTATGCGAAACAGCACCTGCGCCAGGCCGCCCATGCTCTCAGGGCGGCGCGGCCCGACGTGCTCCCGATGGGGTACCTGGTCAGCGGTCCGGTGGGTACCGGAAAGACTTTCATGATCACGTGTTTCGCCGGCGAGATCGGGATCCCGATGGTGAAGCTGAAGAACTTCAGGTCGCAGTGGCAGGGCGTGACGGAGGGCAACCTGGAGAAGATCCTGAACCTGCTGGAGGCCATGACACCGGTGGCGGTGATGATCGACGAGGCCGACGCCGCCCTGGGTGATCGCAATGCTTCCGGTGACTCCGGTGTGTCATCGCGGGTGTTCGCACAGATCGCGGCATTCATGAGCAACCCGAAGCATCGGGGGCGCATCATCTTCTTCCTGCTGACGGCGAGGCCCGACCTCATGCCGATCGACCTCAAGCGGCAGGGCAGAGCCGAAGAACACATTGCGCTTTTCTATCCGCACACACGGGAGGAGCGCGAGGAACTGCTACGCGTGATGATGCGGCGCGTGGGGATCGACTTGCCGATGGACCAGATTCCAGCCGCCCTCTTAAACGGGGAGCGCACGTTCAGCGGGGCCGATATGGAGGCACTGCTCACACGCGCCAAGTTCCGGGCGGCCGCCAACGGGGGCCAGGTTACGCCGGAGGTTCTGGAGGAGAGCGTGGGGGATTTCATACCGCCGGTTTATCCCCTGGAAGTGGAGCTGCAGAGCCTGGCCGCCGTGCTCGAATGTACGAGCCGAGCGCTGCTACCGGAGGAGTACCGAACGATGGACCGGGAGGCGCTGGTGCGGCGGGTCGAAGCGTTGAAGGCGCTGACGTGAGTAATTTGTAATGCGTAATGCGTAATGCGTAATGCATAATGCGTAATGCGTAAGAACAAATCCGGTAGATCAGTGCTCATTTGAACCTTTGAATCCACCACCCCTGTGTCCCCTTCCCTCGAAAACTCGGGACAGACTCTGTCCAGGAGGGGCGTTTCTGTCCCTCAGCTATTCTGTTAGGGATCAGGCGGAACTGGCATTATTCCAGGCGTTTGAGGCCGGCTTTGGCGCTCTGTTCTAGCGCCTGGTAATAGTCGTACTTGCCTTTGTATTCGAGGGCGGCCCTGTAGGCCTGGGCTGCCAGCTCTTTGCGGCCTGCGTCGGCGTATATCTGTCCGATGTAGAAGTGGGCCCAGGGCGCCCAGCGCGCTTCCGGGTCCGTTGAATACTGCACAGCGAGCGTGAACTGCGCGATGGCCTCCGTCGCATCGCCCTGCACCTGGTACAGGCGACCCAAGCGGTACGCCGTTTCGGCGCGTTCGTCCGTTGTCAGTGCCGGTGAGGCCCACAATTCTCGCAGTAGGTGCCGCGTCTGCGCGTAATCCCCTGCTCCGAACGCATTCGAGGCGAGCAGCAACTGGCGCTCGGCGGGGGTCATGACCCGTGCGATCAAGCGCTTCGCTTCACGCTCGGCTACCTCGTCGGCATCAAGGCCGCGCGTGGACTCGACCTGGCCGTAGTACGTCAGCGCTTCCTCTCGCCGCCCCTGCATTTCGAGCGCCTGGCCCAGTTCCAGGTATGCCGGGGCCTTCAGCGCGGGACCGTGGTGGTGCTCGACGTAACGTTTGAAGTAGTGCTCGGCTTCCAGGAACCGGTTCTTTTTGAAGAGGGCATCCGCGAGGTGGAACTCGTTGTAGTCCAGGAAAAAATAACCGGAGCGTTCGTCCTTCTGTACGGCTTTTTGCAGGACCTGACGGGCCGTATCGGCCTCGCGCGTTTTCAGGAGCATGTATCCGTAGAAAAAGGCGAAAAGCGGGCTCTGGTGGTTTTCCTCATAGAGCTTCCGGAAGACCGGCACGGCCTTCTCGGGCTCGTCGTACACGACGCCGTCGACCAGACCCAGGAGCACCAGCGACTCCTCCCGGTTGTACGCGCTCTTCGCGGCAGCTACCCTGAGTTCGCGCAGCCCCTGCTCCACATCACCGCCGTACCCGAGCACGCTCAGGATCTTCCGGTACGTGCTGGGCAGCAGCCCGATGCCGAGGTGGAGCAGTCCCATGCACTTGTACGCCTCGTAGAACTTCGGATCTTCTTTTACGACGGTCCCGGCGCGGCCGTACGCGGCCCGCGCCGCCAGCGCCGCGTGAAAGAGGCTGCCCTTCTTTGCATAGACCACCATCCGATTGAGCTGATCTTCCGCATCCAGGTAGTCCCTCCATACTCCCTCGGGCGCCTGCTCGAGCGCATCCTGGAGAGAATCGGACCTGCTGAAGAACTCGTCATAGTAGGCGTCGCTGTCCGTCATCACGAACTTCAACATGGACGACAGGGCGAGGTGGTGGAAAGCAGCCGGCGCCCCGCCCGGCTCCTGCGCCACTCGTCGGAAGATCCTTTCGGCTTCTCCGAGCCGGAGCTGGAGCAGCAGCGTTCTCCCCTGCTGAACCAGATCCTCAGCGGAGCCGGTGCGAACGAGGAAGGGCCGGGCAGATTGCGCCGCCGCGGGCCGCGTTCCCAGCAGGCAAGAGAACACACACAACGCCGCCAGTGCGCCTTTGAGCAGACCTACGACTGCCGACACCCGACCGCCGTATTGCGGCGCAGCGTGGGGCGGCGGCTGACGGTCAGGTTTGCACCATCTTGCAGATCCGGTAGTATGTAAATCTAGCATCTATTTCCTTTTGGCCGCATCAAGTGGCCAACATGTAGCCGATGAGTGCAAAGATGGCTCCGCAGGCCGTGCAAAGCAGGTTCACGACGTCGTTTCCCATCCAGGCCCGGCCCCGCAGAATCGCGTGTGCGCCACTCTCGGAAGCCGGACGCTCCGTGGGTGCGCCCGTCGCCGGATCGGTGTACTGGACCTGTACCGTCGCCCCGAGCAAGCTATCCGCCAGCGAGGCTGCAACGCCGCCCAGCACCACCGCCACGCCGCCTGCCCACGAGACGAGCCCCGTCTCATCGGCCATGGGATAGGGCAGCGCCGCCATCCAGACGACGAGCGCCCCTGCCAATGCACCGACCATGCCCCACAGGGAAACTGCGCCGGACGT
>DASSAV010000247.1:0-17263 GCA_035699265.1 Rhodothermales bacterium | reverse complement strand
TGATCGCCATAGCGAGCGTCAGCCTCCAGGTCCTCCGCGCCGCCCACGCCAACCCCGCCGACAGCCTCCGGTACGAGTGACACCGATTCCATAAAATGGAGGTGCAAGGTACGATGGTGCCGTAGCGTCGCATGGCCGTGCGACGCTACTCTGCCAACCTGTCAGGTTACGAAAATAACCTTGCCCCGCCACAGAGATTACAGTACATAGATCCAGAGCTCCGCTGCACCCCGTTCTTTGATATTCTGTATTCACCCCTGCGCACCCAAAAACGGGCGTTCCACGTGCAAAGTGTGCAATACACATTCAGCCCCGAAGGGGCGAACTTCCTTTGCCCGGTCAAAAGGGCCGAGCCACCCGTGCAACGGCTGCAATCCCCCGCCGCTCTTCACACCGTGAAACCACCTGTTCCGCGTGTAAAGTGTGCAATGGCCTCTACACAACCCGTTCTGCGCGTGCAAAATGTGCAACCCAACCGGACCTGTGTAGGGGCGATGCATCCGACCCTCCGTTTTTTGCCTCAAGAGCAGAACCATCGACCCATTCGGCACGACGTAAGCAAACCGCGAGATGCATCGCCCTCATGACCAACCCACAACCCGCGTGCAAAGTGTGCAATCCTCCCTGAGGAACGTCACCGGCCACCTACTCGCGACAACACCAACCGCTGGCCACCAACAACCGGCAAAAAGTGTGCAATGTGTGCAATAATGCGTCCTGCATACTTTAGAATAACACAGAAACCGTCAGATCCGTTACAATTCACCCGCACCCTCAAACACCCGAACACGAGAACACTCCGTTGTGGGCGCGCAAAGTGTGCAATCACCCACCCGAATAGCGCCTATCCCCGCACTCAACCTCATTACGCATTATTCATTACCCATTGCGCATTGCCACCCGTTCCCCCGCCCGCAGCACCCGGCAAGGCTGTCCCAACTCCTCGCACGCGGCGGCGAACGCATCCGGCGAGGCCGTATTGAACGCGAACATCTCGTAGTGGCAGGGTACGACCAGCTTCGCCCCGATGTCGTGGGCCAGCCCGGCGGCCTCCCACCCGTCCAGGTTGCCTGCCACCCGGCGTTCCGGCTTCGCCCCGTTGATCGGCAGCAGCGCCACGTCGATCTTCCACCGCCGCAGCCGCTCCGCCATCCCGTCGTACCGCACCGTATCGCCGCTGTGATAGATCGTCCACGGCCCGGCCTGCACCACGTAGCCCAGGTACACGTGCCGCCCCCGCGCGTCCGTGTCCAGCGCCTCGTGCGCAGCTGGAACCGCCGAGATCCTGAACCCCGCCACCTCAACCGTCCCACCATCCTGCAGGCCCACCGGCACTGCCGGGCCGATCCCCAGCCGCTCGGCCACGAACCCCCGGTTCGCCTCGGGGATGACAAGCCTCAGGTTTTTATTGACTTGCAATAACGGACGCAACGTCTGCGCGTCCAGGTGGTCGGTGTGGTTGTGGCTGGAGGTCACCACGTCGATGAAGTCCAGCCGCTCGGGCGCGATCACCCGCTCAGTCATCCGCACGTGCGGCTTATCCGTCGCCGCATACTTCTCCGTCAACGAGTCGGATAGGTACGGGTCGAACAGCAGAAACCGCCCCTGCCAGTGTACCAGGAAGCCGCTCTGCCCCAGCCACCAAAGGCTGAGGGCGCCCTGCTCCCCGCGCACCCCCGCCACGTCGGCCAGAAACCGCTCGTCAGCTTGCAGTGGTTTAATCATCGTTTGGCAGACATCCGATTGAACCAGAACGGTGCGGCCCGGCTCGCCGATCGAAAGGCAAGCCGGACCGCACCGCGGTTTCCATTACGAAGCCCGGATCAGCGCGACGCCTTCGCCGGACTGGCCATGACGCCGGCCCCGTTGTACTGCACCCAGTCCACGAGCGCCAGCGGGTCGGTGCCGCTGCCTTTGAAGACCATGTACAGCTTGTGCTCGCCGCCTGGATCCTGGACGGGCACGCTGACCTCGTACCACCCCTCATACGTCCTGGCCTTCGGCGCATAAGAGGGCGCCTCGTCAACAAGCGCCTGGTCGAAGATCCGGTTGAATTCCTTCGCCTGTACAGGCTCAACCGGCTTCTCATTCGGCGTCGCTACGGAATCCAATGCGACCTTCGCCAGTAACGGGCCGTCCTGACGGTCCAGGTGCAGTTCCAGCGTACTCTTCGCCAGCGGTTTCACGCGGAACGTCAGCGAGTTGATGTTGACCAGGTTCACCGGATCGTACTCCGCCCAGTCGCCGTCATTCCCGCGCAGGGCCACGATGACGGTCTCCGCATACCCCGTACCCGCCGGGTGGCCGCCCAGCAGCATCCGCTGGGCAGTCCGGTCCGCCGTGTACTCCGCGTCGAACCGCTTGGGATGCAGCTTGACCGTGGCCACGTCGTTCCCGCTGTGCGCCTCCAGCGCCACGAACCGGTCCATGTAATGCAGGTCGGGGTGGTGGGCGTACGCCCCCCGATCTACGTTGGCGGTGCCGGTCGCGCCCGCCTTCTCTTCGAGCAGGTGCTGGTGCGTGTCGTGGCCGGTGTAGACGTCCACCTTCACGTTGCCGCCGTTCTTTGCATCCACGCTGTAGCTAAAGGGCTGGTCGTACTCGACGAAGCCGCCGTTCACCGGCCAGGTGAAGGATACGGAGGAAGGTTTGCTTGCCTTCGGCTGCTGCTGCGCCGCCGCTAGCTGGGCGGGGCTGTCGTTGCCGTGGTACTCCAGGCGGACGATCTTCGCGTTCTTGTTGCTGCCCCAGAATTCATCCCCCCACTCGGCGATGTACAGCGCGCCGTCGGGACCGACCTTGATGTCCGTCGGCCGGTTGAACTCGATGCCGGGCAGGAAATCGACGATCTTCAGCAGGTCGCCGTTCTCGTCCAGATGGAACTCCTTGATCCACTTACGCATCCAGTCGTACCCGAAGAATACCCCCTCGTAGTAGTCCGGCAACCCGATCGACGTAGCGGTCTCCGGTTTCCGGTAGACCGGACCGGCCGAGGCCGACATGCCGCCCGCCCCGAGCGCCGGGAACTCCTCCGACTGCCCGTAAAAGTACCAGACGAAGGCCGGCTGGGCCGGGGGCAGCTCACGCGCGCCGGTGTTGTTGCGGGAATCGTTGATCGGGTGCTCCGGATCGAAGAAGTCCCCGTACTCCCCGGTCACGTAGTCGTAGGGCCGGAAGGCATCATTCGGACCGGAGAAGTATGGCCAGCCGAAGAATCCCGGTCCTCGCGCCTGGTTGATCTCTTCCCAGCCGTTCGGGCCGTATTCGGACGCCGCATTGCCGAGCCCGACGTCGCCCCAGTACAGCCATCCCGTCTTGGGATCGATCGAGATCTTCCACGGGTTGCGGTGCCCCATCGTGTAAATCTCGCCCCGGTGCTTCGCGTCGGCCTCGAACAGGTTGCCTTCCGGGATCTCGTAGGTGCCGTCCGGCAGCGGGCGGATACGAATGATCTTGCCGCGAAGGTCGTTCGTATTGGCCGTGCTGCGCTGCGCGTCGCCATGCTCGTAGCCCGGCCGCTGGTCGTAGCCACCGCCGTGGTCGTTCGTGTCGTGGGTGTTTTCGCCCGTGGAGAGGAAGAGCGTGTTGTTCGGCCCGAAGTCGACGTCGCCCGCCGTATGGCAGCAGAACTCCCGCTGAACGGGTACTTCGAGCAGCACCTTCTCTGACTTCAGGTCGATGTGCCCGTCCTGATAGGTGAATCTTGAAAGCCGGTTCGGCCCGTTGTCTGCAGGAGCATAGTACACGTACAACCAGCCGTTCTGGAGAAAATTCGGGTCGAGCGCAATGCCCTCTAATCCGTCCTCGATCAGGATCTCCGAATTGAGCGACCCGGCAAGATGCGTCTTCTGGGTCTTGGGATCCCATACCTTGATCGGGCCCTGCCGCTCACTCCAGAAAACACGGCCGTCCTTAGCCACGTCGAGGCCCATCGGGTCGGTGATGGTGCTGTCCAGCACGACCTTCTCGTAGTTGGCTGTAATGGTGGCGCCCGCGTCGCCCGCTACCTGGCCCGCCGCCCACTGGATGCCGCCCAGCAAATGCTGGAGAAACAGCGGCTCGCTATAACTGTCCTCGGTATGGCCCAGGCCGGTGTAGAACGCCCGCCCCTTGCCGACCTTGTGGACCCAGGCGATCGGGTGGTCGTAGCCCATTTCGCCACCCTCGTAGGTCTTCTCGTCGAGTGCCATGAGGACGTGGACCTGCCCTCTGGGATTCGTGCGATAGTTGTACAGTTCGTCAAACCGCTTCCAGCGGTCGGGCAGCATCTTAGTCGCCGGGAACACCTTGTCGAGCACCAGAACGGTCGCATTCTGCTGCTTGGGGTGGCTCTTGAAATAGGCCCCGACCAGCGTGCCGTACCAGTCCCAGTCGTACTCCGTGTCGGCCGCCGCATGTACCCCCGCGTAGCCGCCGCCGTTTTCGATGTACCGCCGGAAGGCCTGCTGCTCCGCCTCGTTCAGCACGTCGCCGGTCGTCATCAGGAACACGACCGCCTGGTACTGCGCCAGGTTCTGATCGGTGAACGCCGTGGAGTCTTCGGTCGCATCCACGTCGAACCCGTTCTCTCGGCCCAGCTTCTTCACGGCCTCGATCGCCACGGGAATGGACGAGTGCCGGAACCCGTTCGTCTGCGAGTACACCAGAATCTTGTAGGGGGCCTGTCCCCCTTCCGGGCGGTGTGCCGCATGGGCAGCGGCGGGCCACAACAGCGCAGCACAGACTACTAACAGTGCTGCCAGACGGGCTACTTTCATATGAATCGCCTTACGATTAGATCAGTGAACGAACGACCCCTCAAGCTCCGGCTCGGAAATCTATGAACACCTGCTGTCGAGCGGGTTACAGCATGTTTTGAACGTTGCAGTCGGCGAACGTGAGGGTTGTGGCATAAAGCCTAAACCGGCACCGTCTTGAGATAGGCGATGCTCTTTCTCAGATCTTCGAGGGGGTTTCTCGTTTCCATTTCGATGATGAAGCCATAATCAGCAATGTCGCTCTTCATCGCGGCCTTCAACACCCCCGGCCAGTCGACCATGCCTTCGCCGATGGGCACGGTGGCGCCCAACCTGCCGGGTCGGTAGCCTTTCTTGGCCGGATCCCAGTCCGCCATGTGCATCGCGAAGAACCGGCCTGCGTACTTGTCCAGATAGTAGGCGGGATCGAATCCTCCCATGATGGAAGCGAGTTGAAACTGCATGGTGACCAGGTCCGGATCGAGCGCGTCCATGATGTACTCATACTGGGGCCTGTCCCCCACCATTGGGCCGACGAGATGATTGTGATAGCCCAGCCGCAGACCGGCCGCCTTGACGGCTTCCCCCGCCTTGTTGCATTGCTCGCCCCATTTCTTAATATCGTCAACCGTCCCGTCCTCGCCGAATGTAGACCCCGACATGACGATGACCTCCAGGCCAAGCGCAGCAGCATAGTCGATCGTCTTGGCGAGATCGTCAACCAGCACTTCGTGAGATTCAAAGTGCGTGGACTTGCAGATGAGGCCTGAATCCTCGATCTGCTGCTTGATGTCGGCGGGCGGCACCGCCGTCAGATTTCCAAAGCCCGCTGTTTGATAGTAGTTTCCGTGTGGCGAGCACATCTCGATGCCGTCGAAGCCCAGCGCCTTGACCGCCTTTAGCGTTCCGGGGAAATCCTCTCCGATCTCTTTTCGCATGCCGAAAGACTGAAAACTGATCGGCCTGTTGAAGGGTGCCGCTCCTGATGGTGCCGCGGCAGTCTGGCGGGAGGATGGCGCGTTCGCTCCTTTGGCGGAAGCGCGGGGAGCACCCACTGCAAGCAGGCCCACTGCACTCGTTCCCAGGAACGCTCTCCTGTTGAGCTTTTTCATTGAATTGTCCTCGTGACGGATCGGAATAGGAGGGCGTTAGGCCCGATTAATGTATGTGGCGCAGCCACTTGACGCAACTCAAATAGACAGATCGACATTCCTGACCAGCCTTTGCATTCTCCCGGGTCCGGGAATCGATTAAGTAACCATTTTCAGTCCTTGTGACTCGGGGTGAACTTGATCTCCGACTCCATGGAAGAGGTTTACGGCACCTGAAGCGCTGATACCAGACCGCTGGCCGCTCTCTCACGAAAGCTCAGCAGAAATCTCCTGCGTGAAGCTCCCGCTGGCCTTGTCCTTGAGGATGCGCTTCACGGAGCCGTCCGGCATCTTCTCTTCCTTGACCAACACGTGCCCGTCCACCTCGGACGGCACCACCTTGATCCGTCGCACCGGCTCACCCGCTCGCCAGCCCTCGATCTGAACAAGTTCCCACTGCCGCGACTTCGCCGACCGGTAGGCCGCATCCAGCACGGCGTTGACCACGTAGCCGTCGTAGAACGTCTCCATCGGCTGCCGACCGCCGTCGAGCGCCTCCAGCATGTCCTGGAACATGTGCTCGTATCCCAGCGCGTTCACCTCATCGCCTACAGGGAAGAGCCAGCCCTGTTCCGTCTCGGCCTTCTCCGCCACGTAACCACCCCCTCCGCCCGTCGAAAACATCTCGAATCCGGTGCGCAGCCAGTGGTTGAGCAGCACCGTGCCTTCCGTCCCGGAAACCTCGTCCCGCAGGTCCATCCCCCCGCGAAACGCCCAGCTCACCTCGAACTGTCCCAGGGCGCCGCTCTCGAAGCGCACCAGTCCCACCCCGTGGTCTTCCGCATCGATGGGGTGGACGAGCGTGTCCGTCCAGCACATGACTTCCACCGGGCGGTTGTGCTTACCCGCGAAATTGCGGATGATCTCAACGCAATGGCATCCCATGTCGATCATCGCCCCACCGCCTGCCAGGTTCACGTCCCAGAACCACGGACTGTGCGGACCCGGATGCGTCTCGCGCGAGCGCACCCAGAGTACGTCTCCCACCGCTCCTTTCTTTACGGCGTCGATGGCCTTTAGCGTCTTGGGCGTGTACACCAGGTCTTCCAGATAACCCGCAAAGACACCGGCCCGCTCTACGATTTCCAACATCCGACGGGCCTCCTCCGCATTGCGTCCCAGCGGCTTCGTACACAATATCGCCTTCCCTGCCTCTGCGGCCAGTCGCACCGCCTCTTCGTGCAGATGATTCGGAAGCCCGACGACGACCACGTCCGTTTCCTCGTCCCTGATGGCTTCACCCATGTCGGTCGTCCACTTCGGGATTTCCCAGTCGGACGCAAACTTCTGCGCACGCTCTTCGCTCCTCGAATACACCATGTGCACCCGGTCGCGCCCCCGTTTGCCGTGGAGCGTCATGGTATAAAACGTGCCGATGAGGCCCGTACCGAGCATCGTGATGCGGTGCGCCGTCTGCATACGTTCTGCTAATCCAAGTCTAACTGTTACGGCGGCTGCTAGAGCACCGGTCAACAAAGCTCTCGCCTTTCGAAAACGAAGAATACGTTGACACGAGCACCATCTGCCGCGTATACTCTGGCTTATGCGTATGATAGTACGTCCGAATGTACGTACAATCAAGCACTCACGCCCAGATTATGCACTTGCGATGTCGGAAACCCTGCTAAGTCTAACGCCCGCAGATCCAGCAAGTCCGATCCCCCTCTACTTTCAGGTGGAATCGGACCTTCGCAGGCTCATTCAGGCAGGCGACTTGCCGGTGGGTGCCACCGTACCGCCTGAACAGGATCTGTGCCGCAGCTACGGCGTCAGCCGGCAGACGGTCCGGCTCGCGCTGTCCCGCCTCGCGGCGGACGACCTGATCTCCCGAAATGCAGGCCGTGGCACCTTCGTTCTGCCCCAGCCGGACCGTACCCGTTTCCTGCTCGACCGCAGTTTTACCCGCCAGATGGCTGAGATGGGACGGCGGGCGCACTCCCGTGTGCTCCGCGTCTCCCGCGGCCGTGTCCGCAAGAACTTCCCTGAGCCGTTGCGTCACCAGCACGGCGCCCCTTGCCTCCGCCTGGAGCGCCTCCGCCTGGGCGACGACGAGCCCATCGGCATCCAACAGCTCACAATCATCACGGCCCGCTGCCCCAACCTGGAACAGTTCGACTTCTCCGAGCGCTCTCTCTACCAGGTGCTTTCGGACGAATACCAACTGGCTATAACCGAGATACACTACACCGTTGGCGCTACGCTAGCCACGCAAGGACAGGCCGACCTCCTGGACATCCCCGAAGGCAGCCCCCTGCTCATCGTCAACACGACCGCTTATGTAGAAGGCGGACAGGCTATCGAACACACGATCAGCTTCTACCGAGCCGACCGGTACGTGTACAGTACCACCCACGTGTGTACCTGACCCCGATCAATACCCTATCCCTGCTCATTAACACGGGCCTTATCTGTGCCACTCTCGCATACTGTGCAATCCTCTCCAAATAGAATCCCTGACGACGAGTTAGCTACGGAAGATGCGCTCGCGCCTGCCCTCGCGTATCTGGAAGCCGTTCAGTCGATCCTGACGCGTATCCGGGACACGCAGTTGGATCCGCTCAACGAGGCGGCCGACATCTGCTCCCACTCGATCGCCCATGGCGGGCTCGTCCACCTGTTCGGCACCGGCCACAGCCGGATCCCCGTCGAAGAGATGTTTCCCCGGCACGGCAGCTTCCCCGGCTTCCACCCCATGGTTGAATTGTCACTGACGTACCACAATCCCGTGGTCGGCTCGAATGGCCAGCGCCAGGCCATGTTTCTGGAGCACGTCGAAGGACTCGGCAAGGCTATCCTGCGCAACTTCGTGCTCGCTCCGCCGGATTCGTTCATCATTTTCTCCAACAGCGGGGTGAATGAGGTCGTCGTCGAAATAGCCCTGGAGGCAAAAGGGAAGGGCCTGCCCACCATCGGCGTCGTCTCGGTCGACCACTGCATGGCTGCAGAACCGAAGCACAGTTCCGGCGTGCGCCTCACGGATGTGGTCGACGTAATCATTGATAACGGCACCCCGGCCGGTGATGCCCTGGTGCAGGTCGAAGGGCTGGAAGATCCCGTCGGACCCGGCTCGACCATCGGCCACGTGGCAGTGACCAATAGTTTGAAATGCCTGATCGCGGACCGGCTCACGCGCATGGGCCATCCGCCGATCGTGCTTACCAGCAGCCACTTCATCGGCCCGGAACGCTCAAAAGAACGATTCGACAAGTGCTACGATGATTACCGAGACCGCGTGCGCCGTGTCTACGGCTGACCACGAAGAGGCTCCGTCCTGTGCATAGATGACGTACCCTCCCGGCTCTCTTCAAAACGCTTAAACCAGCCGAGCACATATAGCTTGCAAATTGTTAAGATGAACGAGGTCCTCGCCGGAAAAGTCGCGCTGGTTACCGGAGCCGGAAGTGGCATCGGCCGTGCCTCTTCCCTCCTCTTCGCTGCCGAAGGGGCTCGGGTCGGCGCCGTCGATGTGGATAGCACAAGCGGAGAGGATACGGTACACCACATCCGTGAGGCCGGCGGCGAGGCCGCCTTCGTCGAGGCCGATGTCAGCAAAGCCGGCTCCGTAGAACACGCGGTGAAGCACGTGGTCGAGACGTTCGGCAGGCTCGACGTGCTGTTCTGTGTCGTCGGCGTGAGTGGCCGTCGCTGGGGCGACGGCCCTGCGGCGGACTGTACCGAGGAAGCGTGGGACCGCGTCCTGGAGATGAACCTGAAGAGTGCTTTTCTCTGCTGCAAGTACGCCATCCCGGAAATGCGACGTGTCGGCGGGGGCGCCATCGTGACCCTCTCGTCCGTGCTGGCCCTCGTCGGGGGCGACGAGGACTTCGCAACGCATGCCTATGCCGCCAGCAAGGGGGGCATCGTCAGTCTTACCCGTGCGATCGCCAGCTATTACGCGCCCCATAAAATCCGCGCCAACACCATCTGCCCCGGCCTGATCGCCACCAATATGAGCCGCCGCGCACAATCGAACGCCACTATCCTGAACCGGATGAAGTCCATGCAACCGCTCACCGGCGAGTTGGGCAAGGCAGGGGATGTCGCACACGCTGCTCTGTATCTGGCATCTGACAACGCCTGCTTCGTTACCGGCGCCGTGCTGACCGTGGATGGCGGCTGGACGGTACACTGATTGATCTGCGGGGCTTTCAAATGCCCGCAAAGCTGCCCTGATTGATAATGCAGGTTTACACGAAAGCCATTAAAGATACCTGGGAGAGCGACGTGCTGGTCGTGGGCAGCGGCTCAGCGGGAAGCACTGCGGCTATCACCGCTGCCCGCCAGGGCGCCCGCGTCGCCCTCGTCGAGCGCTACGGCTTCATGGGAGGCACGAGCACGCAGGTTCTCGATACGTTCTATGGTTTCTACACACCGGGTCGGAATCCTCTAAAGGTAGTCGCCGGAGTACCCGACCTGGTCGTACAGGAACTGCAAACGCGGGGCGTCGCCCTGACCCGCCCCAATACCTACGGCGCTGGAAACGGAATCACCTACGATCCCGAAACTCTGAAGTCGATCTGGGAAATCCTGGCGCAACAGGCCGGTGTCCGGCTGCTCTATCACACCTTTGTAATCGACGCGCTGACTGAGAATGACCGTGTATGCGGAGCCGTGGCGGTTAACAAAGGCGGACTCGTTGAACTGCGCGCACGGGTCGTAATCGACGCCTCGGGAGACGCGGACGTTTCTGCCGCCGCCGGGGTCGCTTTCGAAGGACCGCAGGACGGCCCCGTGCAATCGCTTACGACCACGTTCCGCCTGTTCCACGTCGACACGGATCGTGCTCAATGCACAAAGAAGGACGAGCTGCACCGGCTGATGCGTGCCGCAACGGAGCAAGGCTACGACCTTCCCCGCCGTGAAGGCAGTGTGCACACGACACCCTTTCCTGGCGTCATGGCTACAAATATGACCCGCATCATGTACGTGGATGCGACTGACGCTAAACAGCTCACTGCGGCTGAAATCGAGGGACGGCGGCAGGCACTGGAATACGCCCGCTTTCTACGCGACTTCGTTCCAGGTTATGAGAACGCTGTTCTGGCCGGCCTCAGCCACCAGATCGGTATCCGTGAAAGCCGCCGCATCTTCGGCGCGTACCGCCTTACCCGGCAGGATGTCGTCCAGGCCCGCAAGTTCGAGGATGCCATAGCTCGGTGCGGCGCTCCAATTGAGGATCACCACGCCGGTGGAGATACACGCTGGGAATACTTGCCCGAAAACGAGACGTACGACATCCCTTACCGCTGTCTCCTACCGGAGCGAGTGGAGGGATTGCTGGTGGCGGGCCGCTGCCTATCCGCCGATCACGACGCACATGCATCCGTCCGGAGTATGGGCCAGTGCATGGCAATGGGGCAGGCGGCCGGGGCAGCGGCTGTACTCGCGTCCGAACAATGCCTGCTGCCCCGCGAGGTTTCTATAATCGAACTTCAGCAGGCGCTCCGTGCGACAGGTGCGATTGTCTGACCAAGTATCAAGCGATGTCCCCGCCCCGACGAGGGATGTAGCAATCACAATGGTGTCCAACGCTATTCCTCCCGAATGGAAAACACGATGACGGTCGTTCGAACCGTGCGAGGAGACATTCCGGCAGGTGAACTGGGCGTGTGCTACGGACACGAACACCTGCTGGGCAGCCCCCCCGTACATCTCGCCGAGCCCGACTTCATCTTAAACAGCGAATCGGCCGCGGTTCGTGAGCTGGGGAGCTTCCGTAAAGCAGGCGGCCGGGCCCTGGTGGAAATGTCGACCCCCGACTACCACCGCGATGCAGGGGGACTTCGACGCATCGCGGAGCGAACGGGCGTCCACATCGTATGCGCCACCGGCTTCAACAAGGACACCTTCTCGGCACCACTGGTCGAGCCTCAATCGGTGGACGATCTGGCCGACCGGTTCGTCCGGGATGTCACCACGGGAATCGACGGCACCGGCGTACGGGCCGGCGTCATCAAGGCGTCCTCAACTCTCAACGAAATTAGCCCGAACGCCGAGAAGGTGTTTCGTGCGGCAGCACAAGCACACCTCAGAACGGGTGCTCCCATCTCTACCCATACCGAAGCTGGAACGATGGGACTGGAGCAGGTTCAACTGCTCCAGTCCGAGGGGGTCGATCCTGGCAACGTGGTGATCGGCCACGTGGATCGTAAGCTGGAGTGGAGCTATCACCTCGACCTGGCGCAGACGGGTGCCTGTCTGAGTTTCGACCAGATAGGCAAGGAGAAGTATTGTCCCGATCGAGACCGGGCAACATTCATTCTCCGCCTCATCGAACACGGCCACGGACAACAGATCCTACTGGCGGGAGATATGGCCCGGCGTTCCTATTGGCCTAGCTACGGCGCAGACAGCGGACCCGGCCTGACGTATATCCTCCATCGTTTCATGCCCTGGATGATCGAGGAAGGCCTTAGCGAAGATGCCGCAGTGGACCTTCTCGTCCATAATCCGGCCCGGGCCTTCAGCATGAAAACGCCCGCATCTTAGTCCATTTTCCACCCACACGAGAGTACCCTTAAACATGCTCACTACCAGCACGATCGGCAGTTATGCGTGGCCCTCCTGGTACATCACCGCCGTAGATGCGATCAAGAACGGCTGTTACGGTCCAAAGGACGTGGCAGAAACACTTGACGACGCCGTCGACATGGCCCTGCGCGACCAGGAGGATGCCGGCGTGGACGTAGTTACTGACGGCGAAATGCGCCGGTTCGGGTTCTTTACGGCCGACTTCTATGGCCGCCTGACCGGCCTCCGTGAGATTCCGCCCCAGCGTAAGCTCGGGCCGGCCGGCCACGATCAGCGCGAGCGCTACGATGCCGGGGAGCCTATCCGGGCTCCGCACGGACTCGGACTCGTGGACGAATACGATTACCTCGTCACGCGAACCCGTCGACCGGTCAAGATGCCGTGCCCCGGTCCGTTTACCCTTGCCGGACGCATTGTGACTGGATCTATCTACGAGAACCGCATGGACGTAGCCTACGCCTTTGCGGAAATCATCAATGCGGAATTGAAGGCCCTCGTCGCGCGCGGCGTCGACTTCATCCAGCTCGATGAGCCATCTTACGCCGTGCACCCGGATGCCCCACGTGCCTTCGTCGACCTCTTCAACGCCACCGTGAAGGGTGTTGACGCCCGCATCGGGCTGCACCTCTGCTTCGGCAATTTCGTGGGCCGCCCCGTCGCCCACCGCACGTACAAGCCGCTCTTCCCGCACATCCTCGACGCGGAGGCGGACGAACTCGCAATGGAGTTTGCGAACCGTGAAATGACGGAGTTGGACGTGATCCCACTCGTCACGGAAACCGGGAAAAGTGTTGCCGCCGGTGTGGTGGACGTCAAGAATTACTTCATCGAAACGCCGGATATGGTCGCAGAACGCATCCGGATGATCTTGAGATATGCTCCGCCGGAACAGGTCGTTGTCACACCCGACTGCGGCTTCAGCCAGACCGCCCGATGGGCGGCGCGCGCAAAGCTCAAGTCCATGGTCGAGGGAGCCCGCATGGTGCGCCGCGACTTGTCCGGCACGGCATGACCGGCCCTGTCTGCCCGACTACCCCTCCTATCCTTTCGGAGCTGATTCGTGTTCGTCGTCATCGGTAGCACAAACGTCGACCTGTTCATCTACGGCCCCGAGCAACGGCCGCATCGGGAGATGGACGAGTTCACGAGCGACAACCTGGCGTTCTGCGACGAACCGCTAACAGTTACACTCGGAGGCAACGGAGCCAATACGGCCTACGTACTCGGCCGCCTGGGTGCACCGGTGGCCCTGTGCGCGACAGTGGGCCGGGACGCCCTCGGTGATTTGATTGCCTCCTGGCTTTCGGATGCAGGTGTGGATACGAGCGCCCTCGTCCGCGATCCTGCGGTCTCAACGTCCAGTACTACGGTCATCATGGATGCCGCTAGAAACCGCCAGTGTTTTCATCACCGGGGCGGTAATGCCACGCACGGACTATGGGATACCCCACCCGAATTGCTGCTTCGGGCGAACGGACTGCTGATAACGTCCTACCCGCTCCTCCTCCGGTGGCGCCCTGACGGCGTCCGCGCCGCTCTTGCAACGGCAAAAGCAGCAGCGGCCATTACCGCCCTCGACATCGGGCCGACACTCGGGCCGCCCGTCACAGTTGACGAGATATCCGGCCTCACTGCAGATCTCGATTACCTCATCGCCAATGAGCACGAGCTCGCCACCTGCACGGGGGAGAAAGACGTCGGAGACGGCATCGACCGGTTGCTCGGCGCCTGCGCCGAATGCGTCATCATTAAGCGGGGCAACCGGGGTGCCCTGTTTCAGCGACGCGGAGACCGGCACTCCACTAGCATTCCCGGTTTCCCAGTCGATTCCCGCTCCACGATCGGCGCCGGAGACTCGTTCAATGCGGGTTTCTTGTACGCCCTGGGCATGGGCTCGAGCACGGCGGAAGCCGTTCGGTTCGCAAACGCCGTCGCCTCACTCGTGGTCCAAGCCGAACAAGGTGCGCTCGGCGCACCCACCGTCGGCCAAGTCGGGCGCTTGTTCGAGGCGCACAGCGACGACAGCAAAGGCCCGGCGGAACGGCAATAGAATCGTTTTGCCCGAAGGCTCGTCAGGCTCTCCCCGGAGTCCAGCCACACATATCAATGCAGCGGAACCTTCCAATAGCTCAGCACCGGTCACGGTCCTCGGAGGTCGAAACCTGATCGGGCACGACACAGAAGCCTTCATCCCGCTCCCGCACTTTGCAGTGGTGCACATATTGTAAGCGGGCTAGGTATGTGCGATCTTAAGGGGTACTGGCTACCCTCTCGGAAGTCCCCTCGGAAGTCCTGGTACCATGCTGCAGGAGCAATTGGATCGCGTGGCGCTGATGATGGATCATACAGCGCCCTTTACACCGCAGGAGGCGTTCGTCTGGCGTTGCCTGGCCCGGCATGTAGACGTGACGTTTTTCGAGCGCACCGGAAAAATCGTCGCCCCACTCCTCTCCTCCGAAGCGCTACTCGCCTCGGGCGCAGACGGGCAGCCTTCCTACTCTAAGGCCGACGTCGAACAGGCGCTCGATGCTCTTATCGCCCACGGCCTCCTCGCCGTCGCTCTGCAGCCGAAGCAGGGACAATCGTACCGTCTCTACCTGCCCCAATCCGTCCTCTCCGGTCCCGATGTAGCGACCGGGTAACATACCCCGCCCAGGCATCTACCCCTGCAATAATGCTGTCGCCAACCTGACGACGGTTGGCTGTATCGCTATATTAAAGGGACGGTCTCCATGTTTTTACCGTATCGATGCCAGCCGCCGTGCCGGCCTGGTATCCTGCGGATGCGAGGACGTCCTTTCACCCGCATGTTGGATTAAAGACGGTGCAAGGCATGAGCAGCACCCCAGAAACCTCGACGCACGAGGCTGTAACGCAGACGCGGAGTACCACCTCCCGAATGCGAGACACGCTCCAGCAACTGTTTGAGCGGGCGGATGTTCAGATCAACGGCGACCGGCCCTGGGACATTCAAGTTCACAATGCAGCCCTCTACAAGCGGCTGCTGTCTGGTGGTTCGCTCGCACTCGGCGAGTCCTACATGGACGGATGGTGGGACTGCCAGGCGATCGACGAGCTGGTCGCACGAATTCTCCGTGTAGATCTCCGCCAAGCCGTGCGCCGATCCACGCGCGCCCTTTTTTATACAGTGATGGCCCTGCTGACGAACCGGCAGAGCCGCTCACGAGCCTTCCAGGTAGGCGAGCGTCACTACGACCTCGGCAACGACCTGTTTGAGTTGATGCTCGACAGGCGCCTCGTCTACAGTTGCGGGTACTGGGCAAAAGCCCAAACACTCGACGATGCGCAGGAGGCCAAACTCGACCTCATCTGTCGGAAGATCCAACTGGCCCCGGGCCAGCACGTGCTTGACATCGGGTGTGGGTGGGGTGGCTTTATCGGTTACGCCGCTGAGCATTATGGCGCACGCGCTACCGGTATCACCGTTTCACGTGAGCAGGCTTCCTACGTCCAGGAGCGCTACCCCGGCCTTCCCATCGAGGTCCAACTGGAGGACTACCGCGACCTGCACGGCACATTCGACCACATCGTCTCCGTGGGTATGTTCGAGCACGTGGGCTACAAGAACTACCGTACGTTTATGGAGGTAGCGCACCGATGCCTGGACGACGACGGGCTTTTCCTCCTCCACTGCATCGCCCGCAACGAGACGGGTTCTACCACCGACCCCTGGATCGAGCGGTACATCTTCCCGAACGGGATTACGCCCTCCTTGAAGCAAATCGCAACTGCCGCAGAGGGGCTATTCATCGTGGAGGACGTCCACAACTTCGGCGCGTTCTACGATAAGACCCTCATGGCCTGGCATGCCAATTTCAAAGCGGGCTGGCCGCAAATCGCCGACCGATATGGCGAGCGCTTCTATCGCATGTGGACGTACTACCTCTTGTGCTGCGCGGGTAGCTTCCGAATACGGAGCAACAGCCTGCTGCAAGTCGTGCTTTCCAAACATGGGGTGCCCGGTGGATACCGAAGCGTTCGCTAGCCGGTAGGTCCGTCGCTCAAGACACACCCACGGGAAGCTGCACACGCTTTACGCCCGCCGGACGCGGAAGCGCTACGGACGGAAGTACGACTTCGGGCTCATCCTCCCGGAAGTTCAGCAGCACCTCGAGCACCCCGTCCCGAGTCGTCTGCTCCATCACGAGTTGGCGAAGGCGGCTGGCGTTCCGAAATCCCTTGAAGTAACCGCCGTACATCCGACGCATCTCCAGGACGCCCTTCGTCTCGCCCAGCCACTCGCATTTCATCGTCAGGTGTTCTGCTACGACCCGCAGACGCTCTTCCCAAGGAGGAGGCGCCGGCACTTCACCCGTGGCCAGGTAGACCTTCGCATCCCGGAAAATCCACGGATTGCCGATGGCGCCTCGCCCGATCATGACGCCGTCTACGCCGGTATCGTCGAACATCTGCTCGATCTTCTCCGGCGTCGTCGCATCTCCGTTCCCGATCAACGGGATGCGGAGGCCGCTCTCTTCTTTGATGCGGCGCAGCCAGTCCCACCGGGCCTGCCCGTTGTACATCTGTGAGCGGGTCCTGGCATGGACCGAGAGTGCCTGCACGCCGAGTCCTTCCAGCATGCGGGCGACCTCCAGGATGCGGATGGTCTCGTCAGTCCATCCCAGCCTCGTCTTTACAGTGACCGGCCGCGTCGATTCGGCGATGACGGCCTCAGTGATGGCTTCCATCTTGGGAAGGTTGCGCAGAATCCCGGCTCCTCCGTCCTTGCACACGACCTTCTTCACCGGACATCCGAAGTTGATGTCGATGACGTCAGGCCCGGCACCGTCGACGATCTTCGCAGCTTCACGCACTTGTTCGATC
>DASSAV010000246.1:0-5045 GCA_035699265.1 Rhodothermales bacterium | reverse complement strand
CTCGACCGCGTCGAGGACGCCCTGTTCGAAGCCTTTGAAGGCGACGTGACGCCGGGGATGGTGGGTGGCGTTCCCGTGCTCTATTGCACTATGGAAGCCGATTCCCCTGGGGAAGCGCTAGACAAGGTCGCCAGCAAGATTCTCGAGATGGGTCTGCATCCCGGTCAACTGCTGATGCAGTTCAACGAATATGATCTTTTAGCCCAAGTTTAGCGCATAGTATCATTTCTTGCTGATACTGATCTTGCCGGATTTAGCATTTCGAAGCACAAAAAAGAGAAGGGTGGCGGGCCACAGGTCCCGCCACCCTTCTCCGTCAAACGCCTGCGCGTGAGGGCCTTTAACGCAAGCGGTTTAGCTGCACGGCGTCCACACGACCGTCGCCGTTATAATCGAAAAGTCTTGCCAGCGGCACGCGCCCCGCATCGATCTGCAGCGCCCGTCCGCGGCTCGTACCGGGATTGATCCAGTACCCCACCAGTGACCCGCCCACGCGGTTGTCTCGCCGGTAGCCGTCGAACCGCCGGTACATGGGCGCGCCGAGGATGTCCTGAAGCACACTCCGGCTCATCTGCCGGTTGCGCGGGTAGTCACGGTGCGACCGCCCGAAGATAACGTCCTCCCACGAGCGGTTATTCCGCCATACCGGGTCGCGGCGCCCGTCCGGATACCGGTAGTCGCCGGGGTAATGAAGCCGGCCGTTCCCGAAGCCGTGCTCCTCGCACCACGCCCGGCCATGCACCGGGTGCCCCTGCCCGTTCTGGCAGAACTTCGGCCCCTTGCCTTTGCCGTCGCGGTCGTAGTAATCGTCGTCGCGCCGATATACCCGGCCGTCACGCCGGTCGTCGTCGCGACGGTCAACCCGGTCGTCGCGCTGCGGCGCGCGGCCCGTCCGGTACCCATCGTCATCCGAACTGCGGCCCGACCTGTACCCGTCATCGTCATCAGATGCACGGCCCGTCCGGTATCCGTCGTCCGTCGACCGGGATCCGCTGCGGTAGACGTCGTCTCGCTCGCTGCGGTTGTTGGCTGCGTCCGTATTGCCGCGCGCGCGGCTGTTCCCCTGCGCGAAGCTGGCGGGCGCTGCGGCCCCGGCCAGAAGCATCGTAATCGTTAGCACATACGCAAATCTCATAGCACGTACTCCATGTGAACGACTCAGGCGACGTTCGCCGAAGACTCGCAATTGCAAACCTCGCACCGAACCACCTCCCAAACCGGCATCCGACATCGCCGCCGCGCGCCACATGTCACCATTGTGTCACAGAAAACCCCCGTTTTCGTCCCGCTGGAGCTATTCCGGCCTGCCGCGCGTTGCCCACACGAACCCACCAGCCCGGGACTGCCCGTGCCCCTTCACCCTTTCTCAATGTTTTCTATTGTGGACAGCAGTGTCGCGCAACTTTTCGACCCTGTGCATCGAATGCTCAGGAACCACCCGCAATCTGCCCACAGCACACGATTAGGCCGGCCATAGCCGTTATTCAGACACCCACCCACCCCCGAACGCCCCTGCACACGCAATTTCCGGCTGCCTTATTGCCGGCATTACCCTCGGACGCTCGTACCACCATGCTCCCAGTCGTTCACCCGCGTGAGTACCTGAACACGTGAACACTCGACCACTCCGAAGCTCGTTGAACCACCTGCCCGACCCGGCCATTAAGGCTGCTCGGCGTCTGCACCGCTACGGCGTCACTTTTTTCGATCCGCAGACGAGCTGGCGGACCCGGATCCGCTATGCCGCGTGGGGCGCGTTCATCTCATGCGTGGCCGCCTTTCACTTCGTGCTGGTCTATGGCCTCCTCCTCATTCCCTTTACCCCCGGCACAGCCTCGCTCAAAGCCGCCACCGTCGAAAACCCCTCCATTGTACTCTCGGCCGACGGGCAGGAGATCGTCCGCTACAACCGCCTCAACCGAAAATGGGTGACGCTCGACCAAGTCGCCCCCGTCGTGGCCGACGCTTTGATCTCCACCGAGGACGCCCGCTTCTACCAGCACCACGGCGTCGACGTACGGCGGCTCTTCGCGGCCGTCTGGGAAACCGCCACTGGCAACACCCAGGGCGGGTCCACCATCACCATGCAGCTCGCCCGAAACCTCTACCCCGAAAAAATCGGCCATTCCCTCTCCCTCGGGCGGAAGCTGAAGGAGATCATCACCGCGCTCAAGCTCGAGTCGGTCTACACCAAACCTGAGATCCTCGCGGCCTACCTGAACACGGTGCCGTTCCTCTACAACACCTACGGCATCGAGATGGCCGCCCGTACCTACTACGGCGAGCCGGCCGCCGACCTCGACACCCTCCAGGCCGCGACGCTCGTGGGCATGCTTAAGGGCACCGCTTACTACAACCCCGTCCGTAATCCCGAACGCGCCCGGCTCCGCCGCAACGTGGTCCTCGCCCAGATGGCCCGCCGCGGGCACATGACCCCGGCGCGCCTGGCAGCCCTCCAGGAGAAACCCGTCACGCTTCACTTCGAGCCGCAGTCCGTCATCAAGAGCCGCGCCCCACACTTTACCGCCTACGTGCGCGACCAGTTGTCAGATTGGGCCGAGGAGAACGGATACGACCTCTACACCGACGGCCTCGTCATCCATACCACGCTCGACCTGCGCCTGCAAGACCTCGCCCAGCAAGCTGTCACCCGCAGGCTCGACGCCCTTCAGAAAGTGGCCGACGTGGAGTGGGGCCGCGGCCCGCTCCGCCTCGTCTCCACCCGGACCGACGCCTACGGCCCGGCCCACGAAAACGTCGAACCCTTCTCCTATTTCTGGAGCACGCATGACGATCTCCTGAACGACCTCGTCCGCGAGTCGTCACGCTACCGCGCCGAGGTGGAGGCGGGGAGGGGAGAGGACGCCGCTCTCGACAGCCTCCTCGCCGATGCAGCCTTCCTGGATTCCCTCAAGTCCACCGAAACCCGCGTCGAAGGCGGCTTCGTCGCCATCGACCCTCGTACCGGCTTCGTCAAGGCGTGGGTCGGCAGCCGCAACTTCTACGAGAACCAGTACGACCACGTCGCCAGCGCAAAACGCCAGCCCGGCTCTACGTTCAAGCCGTTCGTCTATCAGGCCGCCCTGGAAAACGGCTTCTCGCCCAACGACCTGTTCGTCGACCGTCCCATCGAAATCCCGCTCGACGACGGCAGCGTGTGGCGCCCGGCCAACTTCGAGGCATCATCCGGAGAGATCGTCACCCTCCGCGAAGCCCTGGCCCACTCCATCAACACCATCGCCGCCGAGCTCACCTGGCGACTCGGCCCCGATCGGGTGGCCGACTACGCCCGCCGCATGGGCATCCGCACCAGCAAGCTGGCCGAAGTCCCCTCCATCGCCCTCGGCACGAGCGATGTGACCCTTCTGGAGATGGTCTCCGCCTATTCCACCATCGCCGCCGAGGGCGTCTACCGCCCGCCCGTCGTCGTCACCAGCGTCGAGGACAAGCAGGGCAACGTCCTGGCTATCTTCGCTCCCGAGCCGCCCGAAACCGTCCTCGACCACGACGCTACGCTCACCCTCATCGACATGCTGCGCAGCGCCATCGACGGGGGCACCGGCGCGGGCATCCGCACCCGCTTCGGCGTCCACGCCGACGTCGCCGGCAAGACCGGCACCACCGAGAACTACGCCGACGGATGGTTCCTCCTGATGCACCCCCGCCTCGTCGCCGGCGCCTGGGTCGGCTTCGACGACCGCCGCGTCACCTTCCGCACCAGCTACTGGGGCCAGGGGGCACACAACGCCCTCTTCATCGTCGGCGATTTCTTCCACAAGGCCCTCAATGACGGCCTCGTCAGCAGCAGCGCCCGCTTCCCCGATCCGCCCTTCTACTTCGACGATCAGTTCGACGACGATGACGGCGGCTCGATCTTCGACCGCCTTGGCCGCTGGATCCATCGCCGCCTCGACGACGACCGCCGGGACCACGACGATGACGAGTACCAGGACGACGACCACGACGACCACGGCGATCACGACGTCATGGACCACCTCCGCGAAGAAATGGAGCGCCGCCAGGACGAGATGGAGCGCCTGCGAGACCAAATGCAAGAACTGCAAAAGGAGCGCGCTCGCCTGCTCTACGAACACGAACGCCAACGCCGCCGGTTGGAAGAAGACCGCGCCCGCCAGATCCGCCAGCACGAACTGGACCGCGCCCGCGAACACGATTCCAACCGCGACGACCGGTAACCCCGCATCCCGACCCCCGATCCGCAGGGGCGACCGGCCGGTCGCCCGCTTTCTCAACGCGGCAGTCGAATAGATACCTGGTAGCCGACGTAAAAGACGTGTCCGTCCAGGCCTGGATTCATCCGAGCCGTATAAGCGTTCGAGAGGTGGTGGTACTTGTAGCCTAGCTGAATCCAGCGCCCACGACCGACCAGGATGAGCAGCCCACCCCCGTATTCGAGCGTGAAGTTGATACGCGAAGCCTCGGGTACGGGAAAGGGCCGTCTGAAAACGAGTCCGCCCGCGGCCGATGCTCCGTAGACCACGATGCTCCGGAAAGGGTGCACGCCTACTTCGAGGCCGAAAGGCACCACCCCAAAGGCGTACGCCACGTCTGGTCCCGGAAGGCGCCCGTCCGGTCTCGTCAGTCCCCGGTACCCTTCAGGTGGGGTGCGGCCCGTAATGGCCACGACCGGCAGCAGTTGAGCACCGTAGGAGAGCGTGAGAGGACCCGCTCGCAGCACCTCGGTCAGGGCCTGTAAGCCGATGAAATAGTGATCCCGGCCCGGCGTGACGCCCAGCAGAGAACTCACCGGCGAGCTGCGGGCCAGTCCGATGAAACCACCGACCCGCCACTGAGCAGATTCCGCAATGCGATCACGGCTGGCCTGAGCCTGAGTTTGATACGGAATACCGGCACAGATGCTCGATAGGAGGAGAAAGGCAGCGCACGCGCGTAGCATCAGGGAGGAGCGGCTAGATGGTTTACAGATGATGAACAGTGCTATCCCGCACGCTTTGCGGTTGGCACTACTCCTAAAAGTCTGGTTTATTTCTCGCCGGGACAAGACCCCATCGGAGTTCTCCAGT
>DASSAV010000245.1:0-15845 GCA_035699265.1 Rhodothermales bacterium | reverse complement strand
TCCAATACCCACCCCTAAAAATTTCCTCCTCATCCACCATCCTTTCTCACCCATTCTTCCTTTCCCAAACCCTCAGATCCCGTTCCCCCTTCCCCAAACTCCCTCCGCCTCTTATCGAATCACGGCCCGCGCGCCGGATGGAATCCCCGCGCGGTTGAGCGAGTGGTGCCCGAGATGCCCTCCGCATGATCGCCATCCCACACGCGCCGCTCGGTCGATGTGTGCGCCGGGAAGGGGATTCGAGCGTTTTGATTCGATGCGCCCTTCTTTGGTCCTTTCTTGGGCGCGCAAGAAAGGACATCCCCCAGAAAAGCACACCCCCAGGAAAAACAGACCCTCTGCCAGAATGTCAGGTTACAAAAATAACCTTGCGCACACATGCCCTCAGACATACCTTTCCCGCCCGAATACCCGTGTAGAACGAACCGTGCTGAGGATCACCATGCAATCCACCGACCACTCCGTCCGCGACTACAAACAAAAAACCATCATCGACAGCCTCGCCGAGGGCGCCAACCGCGCCACGGCCGCCCGCGCCGCAAACATCTCCCGCCGCACCCTCTACAACTGGATCGAACAGGATCCCGCCTTCCGAGAAACCGTCGAAGACGCCGAGTGCGCGTCCGTCGAGGCCATCGAGTCCATCGCCTACACCTGCGCCCAGATGGCCGCCACTGATCCCCGCTACCAGCGCACCATGCTCGCCTTCCTCAAAGCCCGCAGCCCCCGCTGGCAGACCCCCGCCCGCACTGCGCCCGACCCCCAGCCATCAAATCCTCCTACTCTCGTAGACTCCTCGTCTCCTACTCTCGTAGACGCTCCTCCCCCCACCGGCCCCGACTTCGTCGCATTCCGCGCCACCCTCTCCGACCACGAACGCGCCTGGTCCGGCGCCGATGCACCCACGGGACCACGCGCCGGCGACGTCATCTTCACCCGCGAGCTGGCCCGCCTGCACGACCACTGGCAGGCCCGCGTCGACCGGCAAACCGCAGAAGGCAATCCCCCCGAGCCGCCGCCGCTGCCCGAAGGCTACACCTCCCCCGTCACCTACATGTTCTACGGAGGCAACAACTCCCTCCTCGAGATCGCCCGCACGCTCAACCTGCCGCTCGAAAGCTCCCATGCACCTCCGCTCCCGTGCTGGCCTCCCCCCGAACACCTCCGCGACCCGAGGCGCACCTACACCACACCCGAGGATACCGTCACACCGGAAACACCCATCACATCCACCACCTCTACACCGACAACACCCACTCCACCCACAGCCGAGCCCACCCCCACAGCCGAACCCACAACCTGCACCACCCGGACCCCTCGAATCCAAAATAGAGAAGGCACCGTCCACTCCGAAGTCTTCTACTAACCCGTAGACGCTCATACCCATCCTCCCTGCCCGCTACCAACCCTTTCTCTCTCTCACCCATTCCTCCATTCCTCCATTCCTCCATTCCTCCATTCCTCCATTCCTCCATTCCTCCATTCCTTCTCTCCCTCTCTCCCCTTCAGCCGCCCTTATACCCTTTCCATAATATTGGAGTGCATCTTCCCCCCAAACACCCACACCCCCATACTCCCATACGTTCTTCATGCGGCGGTCGGCGGTCTAACTTGCACAGTCCTATCAGAGAACTGGTATTACAGGGCGCTGGGGGATTTGAGGAGGCGGTTTCCGCCTGGCTGGTCGTAGACGGCGAAGTCGAATCCGGGCTGGATGCAGTAGCTGCCGTACGCGCCGTCCCGGTTCAGGGCCAGGAAGCCGACCTGGATCTCCTTGTAGTCGGGGTTCTTTCGGATGACCCGTTCTACGGTTTCCCGGCAGGCGTCCTCGGGGGAACGGCCCTGCCGCATGAGTTCGACGACGGTATGGCTGCCGGCCGTGCGGATGACCGCTTCGCCCCAGCCGGTCGACGTAGCGCCGCCGACTTCGCCGTCGACGAAGAGTCCCGCGCCGATGATGGGGGAGTCGCCGACGCGCCCATGCAGTTTCCAGGCGGTTCCGCTCGTGGTACAGGCGCCCGAGAGGTTGCCCTGGGCGTCCAGGGCCAGCATGCCGATGGTGTCGTGGTTCTCGACGTTGATCTCGGCCTTTACTTCAGCGGGGGCGTTCTTCAGCCACTCGCGCCAGGCCGCTTCCGACTCTGGCGTGAGCAGGTTTTGCTTCTCGAAGCCATGCGCGAGCGCGAACTCCAGCGCCCCTTCGCCGACGAGCATGATGTGGGGGGTCTTCTCCATGACCATGCGGGCGACGGAGATCGGGTGCATGATGTGCTCCAGGAAGGCTACGGAGCCGCAGTTTCCGGCCTCGTCCATGAGGCAGGCATCGAGCGTGACGTGCCCTTCCCGGTCCGGGAGCCCGCCGTAGCCCACGCTGGTGACGTTCGGGTCGGCCTCTGGGATGCGGACGCCTGCTTCGACGGCGTCGAGCGCCCAGCCGCCTTTCGAGAGGACCTTCCAGGCCGCTTCGTTGGCCGGAATGCCGTGGTTCCACGTGGAGATGACGATGGGTCTGGTGGGGGCAGGGGACGACAGGCGACCGAGGAGGCCGCCGTTTACAACCGGGGCGGCAAAGATGCCGCTGAGTGTTCCGCTGCGAAGAAACCGTCGTCTCGAGATCATGGCAAAAGTGGGTCTGTGTATGCTGGTGTTGCCTTTAATGTACAGCGTGGGCGGCAATTTGTCGCTCTCCTCCGGACGTCCCAGCCGTCTTTGATCTCCTCATAAAACGACGAAGGGCACGCCGTCGACGTGCCCTTCATCCTATCATCCAGAGACCGGAGGGTCGACCCCCGTTCACCACTCGTTTTCTTCCTTTTCGACACCCATTTCGACGGGGACGGGGTAGTTGGCCGTGAAGCAGGCGTTGCAATAGCCGTGCGGACTGGTGTTCGCGGTACGGACGGCAGTCATCAGGCCATCCACGGAGAGGTAGGCTACGGAATCGACGCCGAGCCACTGGGCCATTTCGGTGGTGCCGCCGAACTTGTTGGCGAACAGTTC
The DNA here is from genome assembly GCA_035699265.1 of Rhodothermales bacterium. Lineage (GTDB taxonomy): Bacteria > Bacteroidota > Rhodothermia > Rhodothermales > DASSAV01 > DASSAV01. Next base: position 12,845 of record DASSAV010000245.1, on the reverse strand, counting down.
GTCGTGGCTCGGGAAGTCCATGCCGTAGAAGCACGGGCTTACCACGGGAGGGGAGGCGATCCGCAGGTGTACTTCCTTCGCGCCGGCCTCCCGGATCATGTCCACCAGGAAGCGCGCGGTAGTGCCGCGCACGATGGAGTCGTCTACTACGACCACGATGCGGTCCTTCAGCACGCCGCTTACCGTGTTGAACTTGGAGCGAACCTTAAGCTCCCGCGAGTTCTGACCCGGCGAGATGAAGGTGCGGCCCACGTAGTGATTGCGGATCAGGCCGATCTCGAAGCGGCACCTGTATCCGAGCTTGTTGCATTCGGACACGTAGCCGAGGGCGGCCGTGTTCGACGAGTCCGGCACGGAGATGACGATAGGCTGCTTTTCATCGTCGCCGTCGACCACGGGCACCGGCGCATCGTGGGCAAGCTGCTTTCCAATCTTGCGGCGCACCTTGTCCACCATCTCCCCGAACACCTTGGAGTCCGGGCGGGAGAAATAGACATATTCGAAGATGCACTGGCTCACGCCGTGCTGCTGGGGAAGGCGGTAGCTCTTGAAGTCGCCGTTCTGGCATCCGTCGCGGTCGATCATCAGGATCTCGCCGGGCTCGACATCCCGTACGTATTCGGCGCCGATCAGGTCGAAGGCGCAGGTTTCGCTGGCGATGCAGTAGGCCGGCCCTCCCACCTGGTCCGGGTCGCCTATGCGGCCCAGGCAGAGCGGGCGAAACCCGTTCGGGTCGCGCACGGCGATGAGGCTGTCGTCGGTCAGGATCACGAGCGAGAAGGCCCCTTCTATCTGGGTCAGGGCGTCGATGATCTGGTCGATCTGTTTCTGGCGGCGACTCTGCGAGATCAGGTGGAGGATGAGTTCGCTGTCTGCGGTCGTCTGAAACAGCGTGCCCCGCTCGATGAAGGCGTTTCGCAGCTCGCGTGTGTTCGAGAGGTTGCCGTTGTGGGCGAGCGCCAGGTTGCCGTGCCGGTAGTTGACGACGAACGGCTGAATGTTGGCCTTGTTATTCGACGACCCGCTGGTGGAATAGCGGTTGTGCCCGATGCCGGCCATGCCCAGGAGCTTCGTGTCGAAGATGGAGGGGTCTGAGAAGACGTCCAGCACGAGGCCCGCGTCCTTGTGGACCGGCATCACCCATTTCTGCTTGTGCTCGTCGTAGGTGCTGGTGACGATGCCGGACGATTCCTGGCCCCGATGCTGGAGCGCATGGAGACCGTAGTAGATCAGTTGTGCGGCGTCGGGTGCGTTGAACACGCCGAAAATGCCACATTCCTCTTTGAGTTCTTCCATGCTATCGCGGGTCGCGCTGTTGCGGATGCAATCGGTGAGGTAAACTACTCCGTGCAGGCCAACTGCCAGTCCGGCACTGTGCGTATGTGCCGCAAAAACAATCAGAAATCGTGCCGTATCATCAGGATCTTCCCTGTTGGTGTGGGTCCGTTGCCGGGCTGGTTAAATATAAGTGGGACCGGGGCTCTTTACCCGTCTGAAGGAAGGGTGTATGTCGGTTTGTTGATAACTCCTCTCATTCCGTTACAACCACCTATCCGGTTCGGGGCAGCCCGGGCGGTCTATAGTAAAATGAAGCCTGCGGCGAGGAGGATACCGGCGGCGTCTGCCACCAGATCGCGTGCGCTGAAGTCTTCGGGCCTGCCTCTCGCCCGGTCGCTCAGTTCCTTGCCGATCCCGATCACTCCTGCAACGCCCATCGAAACGGGCAGGGCTGATCGCTCCCCTACGTCCGCTTTGTTTACGAGGGCATATTGCCCGGCCACCGTGAAGAGGAAGCTGAACGTAAAGTGTTTCACTTTGTCCCATCCTAACCAGCGATCGTAGGACTTGTACGTGCTGTCCGCCCACGCGTTCTTTAAGACAGAGTGATCTTTTACGCCGGGCGCCCATGCCAGCAGGTGGAGGGGGTATGGAGTTCCGGGTGCTGACGCTGCATTCGGCAGGCTGGCGGCGTACGAATGAGCAACACCCTTCGGCCCTGGAAGGGGTTGAAGGTTAAAAAGTTGGAAGGTTGAAGGTTGGGGCAGGCTCTTGGAAAGGAGGGGCGTTTGAGACGAGTTGCAAACCACTCCTAGCCCCTCCTTGAAAAGGAGGCGAGTTGTTTTTGCTTGAACCACTCCAGCATTCAGCAAGATGAACGTGGCGAGGAAGCAGGAGGCAGGGATGAAGGGTTGCTTCAAGGTGCTTTCGGCCGACGCCGAGCGGTTGGCCGGATTAGCGGCCCGTGGCTGTGCTTTCCTCGGAGACCGACTCCTCCGGTTGCGGGCTTGCAAAGCGGACGATTACCTGGCCGATGCGGTGTGATTCGACGGTCTCCACCTGCATGTGCAGGCTCTCGTAGGTGATCTCATCGCCGGGCGCAGGAATGGAGCCGGTGAGATGATAGATGAGGCCGCCGAGGGTTTCAAAGTCAAAGTCCTCGGTGTCGATCTCGGTACCCAGCACGTCGTTCAACTCGTCCAGGTCGATCCGGCCGTCGAAGCGGAACGTATTCCGGTCGATGCGCTCGAAGATGACGTCTTCCTGTTCGTCGTGTTCGTCGCGGATGTCCCCCACGATTTCTTCCAGGAGATCCTCCAGCGTCACGAGCCCCGCCGTACCGCCGTACTCGTCCACGACCAGGGCCAGGTGCATTTTACGGGACTGGAAATCCTTCAAGAGGTCGTCCAGCTTCTTGCCGAGCGGGACGAACATGGGCGGGCGGGCGATGCGGGTCCAGTCGATCCTGACCGGTTCGCCGCCGTCGGGTCTGGATGCCAGGTAGGGGATGAGATCCTTAGCGTATACGATGCCGAGGATATTGTCCAGGTGGTCGACGTAGAGCGGCAGGCGGGAATGGCCGCTCTGGCGAATCAAGCCGAGCGCCTCGTCGAGGGTAGCCGTCACGGGCACGGCCTCTACGTCCAGCCGGCTGGTCATGACCTCCCGTACGGTGGTTTCGCCAAATTCGACGATGGAGTGGATGAGGTCGCGTTCCTCTTGCTCGATGGTGCCGTGGGCCTCGCCGATTTCGGCCATCGCTTTCAGGTCCTCTGCCGACATCCGGTAGTTCTCAGCCGTCTTGAACCGGGTCTGGACGGTGTTCATGAGGCGGGCGAGGCGGTGAGATATGGGGCCAAGGAGCCTGTGCAGCCCCAGGATGACGCCCGACACACGCCTGCTGAACGTGAGCGCGCTACGCGAGGCGATCAGTTTGGGCGTGATCTCGCTGACCACGAGGAGCACGAAGGTCAGCACCACCATCTCCACCACAACCGTCCAGGTCGGGCTCCAGCCCAGGACTGTTGCGACACTGGCCACCATGACCGCGCTCAGGATGGCGGCGCAGACGTTAACCAGGGTATTCAGGATGAGAATAGAGACCAGGAGGGCGCGTGGGTGCTCCAGGAGCGCGAGAACGCGCAAAGCAGGAGGGTCGCCTTCGTCGGCCAGGTTTTCCTTCGCCGAGAGGTCGAGCGAGAACAGGGCGACTTCCGATCCGGAAAAGAGCGCCGAAGCGAGAAGCAACAGAATCAGGAGGAGAACCTGAGCCGTCAGAGCGACCGGGTCAATTCCTATTCCGGGGGTAACCTGAAGAAGTGCTAGAAGGCTCGAACTAGCGGGGTCCGCGTCCAAGGCAGGTGAGGGTCCGTCCCTCGGCTGGTGAAACAGGCGGTCCGGCGCCGTCCCGGCAAACCGGTTGTACTGAATACGATGCACAGCGTGCAGTACAGTTTCCGGGCACGCCTGCTAAAGAACTTCACCCAACGAGTTGCTCGTATGGGGGTTCCTTTTTGAAGATTATATAAAACGAGTCTCGGGTAGGCAAGTTGCACCTGCGGAATTATGCCGATTGTGCCGGGACTTCGGGTGTTCATGGTCAGTTGTCAGCAGTAATACCGGTTCTCTGAAATCCGAGTGCATTCGTGACGGCCTCCTGCCGATCAGGATTGACGTCATCCCAATCCCCGCGTCATCCCGATTCCTTCGGCTTCGCTCGGGGCAGGTCCGAGAGGGATCTGCGTAGAACGCGAGGCTCAGATTCGCCGGAACCGGTTCACCCTGACCGATCCCTCTTCGCATGCTCGTCGGGATGACGCAAGAAGAGACGATCGGCTACAGAACGGAAGCAAAGCCGGAGGCACTACAAAATTGCAGCACTGGTATTAGACCAAATCTCTAATACTCTTGTGCAAGCCTACCTGTCTGCTGATCTGTCATTAGCAGCAAAGCGAAGGATCTCTCTTCGTGCGGGGCTAAGCAGGAGAGATTCTTCACTGCGTTCAGAATGACATGGTGCTGTTGTTCAGAATGACGGGCCAGAGAGCATGCACTGTAATTTTAGAGAACTGGTATTAGACTCCCACTGTCTCGCTGTGCAGGACTACTTCTTTCGCGGGGGGGCGGAGGTTGTAGTTGGAGGACATGACGTAGCCGTAGGCGCCGGCGGTGGCGATGAGGAAGACGTCTCCTTCGCGGCTCTCGGGGAGGCGGCGGCCGTGGCCGAGGACGTCTCCGGTTTCGCAGATCGGGCCGACGACTTCCGCCGTGACCGTCGCGTGCTCGTCCAGCCGCGTCAGGTTCACGATCTCGTGGTAGGCGCCGTAGAGGGCCGGGCGGATGAGTGAGTTCATGCCCGTCTCCAGCCCGACGTAATGGACTGCCCCTTTCTGCTTGAGTTGGGTCACCTTCGCCAGGAGCACCCCGGCCTGGGCCACGAGGAAGCGGCCCGGCTCCATCCAGAGTTCGTACTTCGGGTGGGCCTTTTTGACTCTTGCCAGGCTCTGCGCGACGGCCTTAACGTCGAGGGCGAGTGCGCCGGGCCGTTCCGCGACGCCGAGGCCGCCGCCGACGTTGAGCAGGCGGACGTCCGGGAAGCGGTCGGCCAGGGTGGCGAGGAAGAGGGCTGTTTCCGACCACGTTTCCGGCGTCACGATGCCGCTGCCTACGTGCGCGTGGAGGCCCACGATCCGGGCGCCGGCCTGCTCCGCCAGTGTTTGCAGCCGCTGAAGCTCGCCGGGTGAGACGCCGAACTTCGACTGCGTGCCTGCGGTGCGGACGTGCTTGTGGTGCCCGTGCCCACGGCCGGGGTCTATGCGGATGATGACTTCCCGGTTCTGGAAGACTTCGGGCCACGCTTCGAGGGGGTATACGTTGTCGAGCGTGACGTGGCCGGCGTTCTGGAAGCCGAACGTGTACTCCTCGCTCGGGGCGAAATTAGGGGTATAGAGGATACGATCCCGCGCGATATCCGGGAAGAGCGACCGGACGAGGCCGACTTCGCCCGGCGAGACGCATTCGAATCCGAGCCCGGCCTCGTAGACGAGCCGGAGCACGTCCGCGTTGGAGTTTGCCTTCATGGCGTAGAACACGCGGTCCATCGCCTTGATGGACAGCGCCGCCTCGGCGTTTGCCCGGAGCACATCCTCGTCGTACACATAGACGGGCGACTCATGCTCTGCGAGTTGCAGGAGGTCGTCCCTGCGGCTGCGCCACCAGAGGCCGGCTCCGGCTACGGCAGGCTGCTCGCCCTGTATGGCTTGCCAGGAGGGGCCGAACAGTTCGTCCGTTTGCTGGAACGCGAAGAGCTGTGCGTGCAGGCTTCTCATCAGGCGCTCCGCCTGTTCCTCATCCACGACGAAGCTGATGTTCAGGTCGCTCGCGGCCTGCGAGACGAGGAAGATATGCTGCTCCTCGAAGACCTCGAATGCCGGTCCGAGTTCGTGCAGGATGGAGCGGATGTTGCGCCCGACCAGGCTTACGACGGCGCAGGGCCCGATTTCCCGCGCCGTGCAGTACGTGTTGAGGTCGCTCACGAGCGCACGGATACGGGCGGGGTCGAGCGCGTTGGCGGCCACGTCCAGCGAGACTGTGACGTTGGTCTCCGACGTCGCGATGAGGTCGACCGACAGGCCGTGGCGCTTGAATGTCGAGAACACGTCGCTCAGGAAGCCGACCTCTTCCCACATACCGAGCGTATCCATCGAGATGAGGATGATGCCGGCCTTCGAGGAGATCGCCTTCACCTTTGCGCCGAAGTCGGGCGCCTCGTTGGATATGACGGTGCCTTCCAGGGCCGGATCTTCCGTGGAGCGTATGTACAGGGGGACGCTGTATCGCCGCACGGGCTCCAGGCAGCGGGGGTGGAGCACCTTTCCGCCCATCGTCGCCAGTTCCTGTGCCTCGTCGTAGCCGAGCTGCCGCAGCAGCCGGGCCGAGGGGATCTGGCGGGGGTTGGCGGTGAACATGCCGGGAACATCCGTCCAGATTTCCAGCCGATCCGCCTGGAGCTTGGCCGCGAAGCAGGCTGCCGACGTGTCGGATCCGCCGCGCCCGAGCAACACCGTGTCGCCCTGCGGCGTACTGGCGATGAACCCCTGCGTCAGGACGACACTGGCTCCGTCGTCGGCCAGTTGCCGTTGCAATGCGGCGTCAGGTTCAAAGCCGCACACGGCGGCGAGATAGCGGCGGCTATCGGGTAGATCCGGGTTGCCGGTGGAAGTCAGGAACGCACGGGCGTCCAACAGGCGGGTGTCCAGGCCCTCGCGTTGCAGGTATGCTGCACCGAGCGCCGTGGCCATGAGCTCGCCCATCGCCATGACACGGGCCTGGAGCCGGGGATTGGCCTCCCGGATCAGCGAAGCGCCGAGGGCCAGGCGGGAGAGCTCGTCCAGGTAACCGTTTACGAGGGCGGGATCGACGTCCAGTCCGTTCGCCAGGTCGACGTGCCGTTGCCGGAGCTGCTCCAGGATGGGTTCGTGTGCGCCCCGGACGGCGTCGCCCAGCAGCTTATCGAGGATGTTCGAGACGCCCGCGACGGCCGAGCAGACCAGGAAGGGACGGTGGCCTCGGTCCAGGTGCTCGCGCACGATCCCGGCAATCGTCTGCCACCGCGCCAGGCTGCTGACGCTCGTGCCGCCGAACTTCAGTACAATCCAGGGTTGCTCTGCGGAGGCTTGCATAGGAAACTGCTTTGGTTTTTAAGCCGACGTGTAAGTCGGGCGCCCAAGTTAAGGCAGCAATATGCATTCCGTCTTGTACATTTACCTGGCCTAAAAAGAAAAGGCGGTGAAAGAAGTGTTCGGGTGTTCGCGTCAATGGCATTGAAACATCGTGAGCCATGCAGTACCCCTGAGTCATGTGCTTCTATCTCTTAACCCCGTCATCCTCTCCGCTTCTGCTCTCCTCCTTTCCTCCTCTTGTCCTCTCGTCCTTTCCTCAATCCACTCTCTGCCAGAATGTCAGGTTATAAAAATAACCTTGACCTCACATGCTTTCAGACATACGTTGCTCCCCAAAAAAACAAACCGAGCAACATCATGCAATCTGAAAACAACACTCCCCAGAGAAAAGCCATCCTCGACAGCCTCGCCCAGGGCGCCACCCGCACCGACGCCGCCCATGCTGCCGGCATCTCCCGCCGTACCCTCTACACCTGGATGGACCAGGACCCCGCCTTCAAACAGGCCGTCGAAGACGCAGAGGCAGAGACCGTCGACATCGCGCAGGGACTCGCCTTCCGCTGCGCCATGCAGGCGCAGGAGGATCCACGCTACCTCCGGGCGTTGTTTTTCTACCTGAAGTGCAAAGCCGGATGGAGCGACCGACCGCCACGGCAGGAGCGTGTCACAGCGGAGTTGGTCAAAGAGATCGCCGACGAGGTGATCCACACCCTCCAGAGGCTGGGCCTCGTCCCCGCAACCCCCGCCCACCCCGAATCCACCACGGAACCCACACCGCCGGAACCCGCCGAAAAACACGTGCAATCTGTGCAAAGTGTGCAACAGCCCACAAATCCCGACCCCGAACCCGTAGGGGCGCAGCGTGCTGCGCCCTCCTCATCGAATGCTGCGCCCTCCACCGCAGAAAACGTGCAATCTGTGCAACACCCCCCCACAGCAGACCCCGCATCCAGCCACAAGGCTCATCGAAAGCCAAAGACGAAGAGCAAAGCACCAAGAACCAGGAACAAACAACTATCTTCACAGCAAGCCGACGCCCAGCGCGGCCGCGCCTTCCGCAATAGACTCTACCGCTGACCCCACCGATGCTTGACCCTGTCTGGGATCTGTTTACCCGGAGCGTTTTCCCGCTGCCGTCGACGCCGGGCCTGTTTAACCTCTACGATGACCGGAACGAGGCGCTCGACAGGCCGGACGCGGCGGCGATCCGGCGGGAGAACTTGCGGCGGTACCTGGCCTGTTATGTGACGCTTCCGCGCGTGCTGCTGCTGGCGGAGGCGCCGGGGCCGCGCGGGTGCCGGTTTTCGGGGGTGCCTTTTACGAGCGAGGCGCAGCTGGTGGATCCGGATTTCCCCATTTCCGGTTTGCCATCGGGCCTGGACGGCATTCCGCACGCCGAGTACAGCGGCAAGATCTACTGGCGGGTGCTGAAACCTTACTGGCCGCACTTCTTCACCTGGAATAGCGTGCCCTTTCACCCGCACAAACCCGGCAGACCGCTCTCTGTGCGCAATCCGACCAACCGGGAAGTGCTGGCGTGGACGGACGTGCTGGCGGAGTTCGTAGCCCTGATGGAGCCGGAGCGCATCCTCGCCATTGGGCGAAAGGCGGAGTTCGCTCTGTCGAAGATCGGCGCGGCGCACACGTACGTGCGGCATCCTTCGCAGGGGGGCGCCGCGCTATTCGAGGAGGGGGTTCGGAAGGCTTTTGCGGATGTGGTGGTGTGAGGGAGTGTGGGAGTTTGGGAGTGTGGGTGTATGGGGGTAGTGTTCTGGAGAAATCGTATCATTTGCGGGACGTAGTAGCCGGGATCTCCGTCACCATCCAACTTCAAGTCATGGGTAACATATCGGCATTTGCATCGGCCATCATCGCCATCGTGGTGTACCTGGTCTTTCTCGCCGCGACCGTAATCGCTGTCCTGATAACGATCAGGACCTTGCAGCGCATTGCAACGGCACAGGAAAGCGCGGCCCGATACCTGGAAGAGATAGCCGAACGCCTGCACGACCGGCCGCTCTGAACCGGGGGTGGGAGGATACGGGGGTCTGGGAGTGTGGGCGTATGGGGGGGAGGAAGGGCTCGTGTAACGGTTCCGGAGTCATGGTTTTATGGCAGACCTTTTCAGAGAAGCAGCCCAGCGTTACCAGGCCGCGAACGCGCCGCTGGCCGACCGGATGCGCCCGCGGACGCTGGACGAGTTCGTGGGGCAGCCGCACATTCTGGCTGAAGGCAAGCTGCTGCGGCGTGCCATCGAGGCAGACCGGGTCACGTCGCTGATCTTCTACGGTCCGCCCGGCAGCGGCAAGACGACGCTGGCGCGCATCATCGCCAACACGACGAAGGCGCACTTTGCGTCCATGAACGCCGTGCTCGCGGGGGTCAAAGACATACGGGCGGCGATAGAGGATGCCCGCACGCGGCTGGAACTGCACCGGCAGCGCACGATCCTGTTCGTAGACGAGGTACACCGGTTCAACAAGGCCCAGCAGGACGCGCTGCTGCCGCACGTCGAGAACGGCACGGTCGTCTTCATCGGCGCCACGACGGAGAACCCCTATTTCGAGGTCAACAAGGCCCTGGTCAGCCGCTCGCGCATTTTCGAACTGCGCAACCTGGAGGAAGAGGATCTCTATGCCATCGCCCGGCAGGCACTGGCGAACAAAGAGCGCGGGTATGGAAAGCTGGAGGTCGAGGTGGAAGACGCCGCGCTGCGGCACCTGGTGCGTACGGCCAACGGAGATGCCCGCTCGCTCCTGAACGCCCTGGAACTGGCCGTCGAGACGACCGAACCGGACGAGGAGGGTGTCATCCACGTGGACGTGGACGTGGCGGAGGACAGCATTCAGCGCCGGGCCGTGCTGTACGACAAGGAGGGGGACGCCCACTTCGATACGATCAGCGCGTTCATCAAGAGCCTGCGCGGCTCCGATCCGGATGCGGCCCTCTACTGGATGGCGCGCATGGTGTATGCGGGGGAAGACCCCCGTTTCATCTTCCGCCGCATGATCATCTTCGCCGCGGAAGACATCGGTCTGGCCGATCCCCGCGCGCTCCAGGTCGCCACGTCCGCCGCGCAGGCATTCGACTACGTAGGCATGCCGGAGGGGCAGTTCCACCTGGCCGAATGTTGCCTGTACCTGGCCACAGCCCCCAAGGGCAACTCACTCTTTGCCTACTTCACCGCACTCGATTACGTCCGGAACGAGCAGACCGGCGAGGTGCCGGATCACCTCAAAGACAGCAGCCGGGACAAGGAGGGGCTCGGCCACGGGAAGGACTACAAGTACCCGCACGCTTTCCGCGAGCACTACGTCCCGCAGCAGTACCTGCCGAGCGAGATGCAGGGCACCTACTTCTACGAGCCCGGCGAGATCGGGTACGAGAAGTACGTCAAGGAGCGCCTGGAGCAGTGGCGGGAGCGGGACGAGGAGGAGAGCCTGGAGCGGCGCGTGAGGCGGTATGGGGAAAGAGAGAACGAGTGAAAGAGAGAATGAGAGAATGAGGGAGAGAGGTCGAAATGCGCCCCGGTGCCGTCCCGATGTGACTCGGGCGGGTTCGGACATCCTGGAGTGGATTGATGCCCGGTGGTGGGCGCTTTGTACGGAAGTTGCAACGGGGCGGGGATTTGGCCGATACGTGTTGCAACTCTCAGCGATACGCGGTACATAAGCTTGGAGGCTTCTCGAGCGCTGGTCTACCGAAGGTCCGGCTCGTCGCCGAATGGGTTGCGCTGACGGGAGGATGCCCGATGTCTCTGATCCCGCGTCTGCCGATCGCACTCGGCCTCGCGCGCCAGGCTTTGTCGCGTTTCTGGCGCCACGAGGACGTAATCGACAGGCCCCACCTGCCGGCTCTTCAGAAGGAGCAGTCCTGCCGTCGGTTTCTTCACCTTCCTAGCCGCCCCATCCGGAGCCGGTAGTCTCAAGCGGCTGATCCCGCACCTGCACAGGCCCTGTTTTTCGGCGCAGCACACGCCGACGTTGTAGCACGCTGACTGGAGTAGCTCATGCCGAAGTGAGTCCGTCCGTCTCCCATCAAGCGTTGCCCTTGCGTGTTGCGCTGCGCCATCATCACCATCTATCCAATCAGAGGAGCCGTTATGAGCAACCAAGCTTTGGCGCAAGCACTCCAGGCCACGTTGCGCGGTGAAGTCATCGCGCCCGGCGATCAGGGTTACGATGCCGCCCGGAAAGTCTATAATGGCATGATCAACCGTCACCCCCTCGCCATCGCGAAATGTGTCGACGTGGCGGACGTCATGGCTGCCGTCCGCTTTGGCCGGGACCAGAACCTCACCGTGGCCGTTCGCGGCGGGGGCCATAATGCGGGCGGGCTCGGAGTGGTCGACGACGGCCTGGTGATCGACCTCTCGCCGATGAGGGGCGTCCGGGTCGATGTGGCCAACGAGACCGTTCGAGCAGCGGGCGGCTGCCAGTGGGGCGACGTGGACCATGCGACGCACGCCTTCGGCATGGCGACCCCGAGCGGGATCATCTCGACCACCGGGGTCGGCGGGCTCTGCCTGGGCGGCGGGTTGGGGCATCTGACCCGCAGATGCGGCCTGACCGTCGACAATCTCCTCTCGGTCGACATGGTGCTGGCCGACGGCAGCTTCGTAACTGCCAGCGAGGATGAGAACGAGGACCTGTTCTGGGCCGTGCGCGGCGGCGGCGGCAACTTCGGGATCGTGACTTCCTTCCTGTTCAGGCTACACCCTATCCGCAACATCGTGGGCGGGCCGGTGCTGTGGACGCTGGAGCAGGCGCCCGACGTCATGCGCTGGTACCGCGACTTCATCCGGAACGCCCCGGAGGAGCTGAACGGCTTTTTCGCCCTCATGACCGTGCCGCCGGGACCGCCATTCCCCGAGCACCTGCACATGAAGCCGATGTGCGGCATCGTGTGGTGCTATTCGGGGCCGGAAGAAGAGGCGGACGAGGCCTTCCGCCCCGTGCGGGAGTTCGGCCAGTTGCCTGCGCTATACGGGATCCAACCGATGCCGTACCCGATGCTTCAGAGCGCGTTCGACGCGCTGTACCCGCCCGGCCTCCAGTGGTACTGGCGAGCGGATTTCGTGAAGGAGATCCCGGACGAGGCCATTACACAACACGTCTTCTACGGATCACAGCTTCCAACGATGTTCTCGACGATGCACCTGTATCCGATTGACGGCGCTGCGCACGAGGTTGGCCGGGAAGACACGGCATTCAGCTACAGGGACGCCATGTGGGGGCAGGTGATCGTCGGTGTAGATCCCGATCCAGCGAACAACGAGCGCATCACCGCGTGGGCACGGGAGTACCACGACGCCTTGCATCCGTACTCGATGGGAGGTGCCTACGTCAACATGATGATGCACGACGAGGGTCAGGAGCGTATCCGGGCCAGCTACCGCGACAATTACGAGCGACTGGCCCAGATCAAGGGCAAATACGATCCGGACAACTTCTTCCACGTGAACCAGAACATCAAACCTGTGCCCGTCGGGGTAGGTGAGACGACGGCCAGCATCAAATCCGCGTATCAGAAGCCGGGTGTTGCCTGAGGCAGCCGTGCCTGCCTTTGATGTCAACCCTTATCCGCCCTGGGGAGTGTCTGCCCGACCCTTCCCCAGGGCGGTTTTCTCAGGCAGGTGCAGTCTATCCCCCAATGGTGACGGAACGCACGCCCTTCCGTGGCCTGAGCACGCGTGACGAAAGGCTTTCCGGCCCGGCACTTTTATGAGTGCTCCTGAATTGCGAACTTCCGACCGGCTCGCGTTTTCGCCTGCCGCTCCTCCATTCCAATTCTCAGGACTTGCTGCTCATGCCTCGCTGGCTACGCCTGGCTTACGGGATCGACCGGTTCACCGAGGGCGTGGGCCGGGTCGTTTACTGGCTCACG
>DASSAV010000244.1:0-4005 GCA_035699265.1 Rhodothermales bacterium | reverse complement strand
GCACCGTGAGGATGGAGCGGGGAGACCGACGCTGGCTGAATCCGGGCCGCTCCATCTTCTGGAAGGTGGCCGGCGTGCTGGTCGGCCTACAGGTAGCGACCAGCGTGCTGGCGGTACTCCTCAGCGCGCGCTTTGCGGAAGAGCGGAGCCTGGGGCTGGTGGCGGGCAGCCTGCGGCTGCGGCTGGATGCGCTCGCCGAAGAAGTGGAACAGCGGGCGGCGCCGCTCGCGTTCGGCCTGCGGGTGTTGCCGCGCCCGCTGGTGCTCGACCTGGCCGCGCGTTTTCCGGACCCGCTCATCCTGCTCGATCCTGGTGGCCAGCCCATCCGCTTGATCCTTCCTCGGGAAGACGGAGACGCCGAACCGTCGAACCCTCGTGGCGGCCGCATCACGCTGCCGCCCGGCCTGGGCATCCTACTGGCGTCCGGCCAGGTGGTGGTCGACGTATCGGTTCGAGACGACGAGCAGACGTGGGGGCTCGTTCCGATCTACGATCCGGACGGTTTCCTGGCGGGAGGTATTCTCGTGAAGCCGCTCGCCGGTTCTATCGCGCGGGAGCTGGCGGGGACGCGCCGGGCCTACCGCCACGCCCTGCTGGTGATCTCGCTGATCGCAATCCTGGCAGCCCTGCTCCTAGGCGCCCTGTTTACGTGGCAACTCGTCCGCCCGGTGCGGCGGATCACCCGCCAGGTCGAACGCATCGGGGCGGGCGACTACAGTGTGCGCGTAGAGGCAAGTTCGGCGGACGAACTGGGGCGCCTGGGGGCCGCCGTGAACCGGATGGCGGCCGCCGTAGCGCATAGCATCGAGACGCTTCGGGCCACAGACGTCCTTCGGCGGGAACTGATCGCCAACGTGGGCCACGACCTCCGCACGCCGCTGGCGGCCATGATCGGCTACGTCGAGCAGTCGCTGCACCAACTCGAAACGGGCAAGCGGGAGGCTGCGGCCGCATCCCTCGCTACGGCGCAGCGCCAGGGCGAATTCCTCAACAGCCTCGTTTCCGACCTGTTCGAGATGAGCCTGCTGGACAGCGCGGTTCCGCCGCTGCGGCCGGAGCCGGTTCCCGTCGCCGAGTTACTCACGCACGCGGCCAGCGTCCACCGCACCGAGTTCGACCGGGCCGGTATTCGGTTCGAGACGGCGCTCTCTCGGTCGTTGCCCGTCATCGAGGCGGACGGCGTCCGCCTCCTGCGCGCCATTCATAACCTTCTCGTGAACGCCCGGCAGCACACGCCGCAGGGCGGACAGGTTACGCTGGGCGCCTCGGCGGGGGACGGCACGGTCGAGATCACGGTGACCGACACCGGCCCGGGCATCCCGCCGGAAGACCTGGACCGCATCTTCGACCGGTACTACCGGGGTGCCGATGCACGCACCCGAAGAGGCGAGGGGACGGGGCTCGGCCTTTCGATCTCCCGCGCCGTCGCGCGCGCGCATGGAGGCGACCTGATCGCCGAGAGCACGCCAGGGCGAGGGAGCCGCTTCACCCTCATCCTTCCGATCAGGTCGGTTGCGTCCTCCGATGACGATACGTCAGGCAGCGAAACAAGGATATAAAAAGGCCTGCCGGAATGCATTCCGGCAGGCCCAGGGCTAGGTACTGCTTACGTCCGCTCGAGGTTACGATACCGAGATGCGACGTGGCTTGCTTTCTTCAGCCTTCGGCAGGCGCACCGTCAGTACGCCGTTCTCGTAGTTCGCCTGAATATTCTCCGGGTCGACCTGCTTGGGTATGGCAAATGACCGGAAAAATCGGCCGTGATGGCGCTCGACGCGCACGAGATTCTGCTCCTCCTCTTTCGACTCGAATGCGCGTTCACCGCTCACCGTGAGCATCCCATCATGGAAGTTGATTTCCAGATCATCGCGGTTCATCCCCGGCACGTCGTAATGCACGACGTAAGCGTCACTCGTTTCTACGAAATCGGCGCGTGGGGACCAGACCGCGTTGCGGTCGGTGCCGTTGCCGTCCGCTTGTGCAGGCAGGAAGCTGTTGAACAGGTCGTCTATTTCTCGTTGGAGACGCGCAAAGTCGCGCGCAGGTGAGAAGCGGATCATGTTAGCCATATGAGAGCCTCCCATTCTATTTGATTAACGGATGTGATGGACATTTGCTGGTATTTCCACCGAGCTAGCGTAAAGTCCATCAAGGGAAATGCCAATGCGTGGATCTGCGTCATCCGGTCATATTAGCGGGCGAATACGGCACGCGGGTACGCAAACCTGACAGGTGTTGCTGCCGATTCTGCAAAGGTGGGTGCAGGGTATGGCAGAGTGGAACCGCAAATCTGTCACAACCTGGATAGGCTGGTCGGGCACGGTGCCCCGTCAGGGGGTCGCGCCGAGTGCAGGCTGAACCTGGCCTATCGCCGTGCCGAATCCGATGCAATAGCCCTGCCCCTGCGCCCAGCCCGTCAGGACGACACGGTCCCCATCTTGCAGGAACGTGCGGGTGGTGTCGCCAGGCAATTCGATGGGGCGCTCGCCGCGCCAGGCCAGTTCCAGCAGGCTCCCGAAGCTGTCCGGTGTGCTGCCGCTTATCGTACCGGAGGCCATGAGGTCGCCGGGACGGACATTGCATCCGTTGATGGTGTGGTGGGCCAACTGTTGCTCCATGCTCCAGTAGAGATGCCGGAAGTTCGTCCGGCACACTTCGTGAGGTTCCGCCATGGACCGGCTCTGTATTGCGGCTTGCAGGTGGATGTCGTAGGTGTGCCTGCCGAGCGGCCGGAGATAGGGCAGCGGAGCCGGCTGCTGTTCCGGAAGTGGTGCTTCAAACGGGGCCAGGGCGTCCATCGTGACCACCCAGGGAGAAATGGTCGTCGCGAAGTTCTTGCCGAGGAAGGGGCCGAGGGGGACGTATTCCCAGCGCTGGATGTCGCGCGCGCTCCAGTCGTTTACCAGCACCATACCGAAGATGTGTTCGATAGCCTCACCGATTGGAATCGGACTGCCGAGCGCGTTTCCGGGGCCGACGAAAAAGCCCGTCTCCAGCTCGAAGTCGAGTTGCTGCGATGGGGCCTGTTGCGGCGGAGCGTCGTTCGGCTTGATCTGCCCCCAGGGGCGTCGGACGTCCGTTCCGCTCAGGACGACCGAGCTGGCGCGGCCATGATAGGCGACAGGGAGATGCAGCCAGTTCGGCATGAGCGCATTCTCTTTGCCCCGAAACATCGTGCCTATATTTGTGGCATGCTCACGGGACGAGTAGAAATCCGTATAGTCGCCGATCCGCGCCGGTAGCAGGAGCGTGGCCTGACGCTGCTCACAGAAAGCACGTTCCTGGAGGCCGGTGTCGTCCCGAAGCTGTGGATTGTCGGCTCGGAGAAGGCTGCTGATCGTGCGCCGGGCGCTACGCCAGGCCGCGCGCCCCATCGCCATGAAGGTGTTCAAGGCTTCCTGTGAGAATGGGCGCTGCGACTGGATCGCCGCATCGAAGAAGCCCCGCTCTTCCAGCAACGACAGGTCGAGGATCCGGGTCCCGATGGCGGCGCCTACGCGGGGCGGTCCACCGGCCGGCGGGATGAAGATGCCGTAGGGCAGGTTCTGGATCGGAAAATCGGAGTCGGGTGCGACCGGGACGAAGGACGTGAGGGAGGGATCGGTCGTTTCGTCGAACATGAGGGCGCGCTGGGTTATGCACGGGCCGTGATGGAGGGAAGATGCTCGTGACGGCGTCAGAGGAGCCCGAGACTGCGCAGGTCATCGCGAGGCTCCTCGAAGCTACAGCTTCCAAACGAGATCAGGGCCTTTCGGCGTGCTTTCCGGATGGCGGGCAGCGAAACCGACCGGTCCTGCCAGCTCAGCTCCTCCGTATCGAAAGAAAAATGCGAGATGTCGCCGTCCTGCAGCAGCTCAGGTACGTCTTGCGGATCGATAGCCCGCTCGTTGAGGAGGGCGGATGCCGTGAACACGTTCAGGAACCCGTGCGCGTAGACGTCCAGCGCCGGGTCGAAGTGATACAGCGGATGGTGCAGGCCGGCCGTGAGTTTGAAGGGCGCTCCGG
>DASSAV010000243.1:0-2757 GCA_035699265.1 Rhodothermales bacterium | reverse complement strand
TGCTCTCGGAGCCGGACCACGTTCTCGTCGGATGAGATCAAATCCTCGCACATGACCTCCATCAACTCGTTGAACCGGCCGTGCGACACCCGCACGCGCTGGGCGATGAGCGCCCGTTCCTCTTTCTGGTACTGGATCACGTTCTGCGGAGCCAGGCAATTGATGCTCAGCACCATCAGCGGCATGTTCTGCCGGTAGAGCTGCGGAAGGTACACCTGTTTCCGCCAGTGGTGGCTCTGCTGGTCGAAGTCGATGGGGCGGAAGCGGTAATGCCACTTCTCGAAGTCGCGCTGCACGTCGATCACGAAATTGCCCGAGTGCATGTCCCCCAGCAGCCGTACGAAGCTCCGCTCGTTGAACTTCACGAACTCCTTCGAGAGCCGCACCTGGTCGAACCGGTTCTCCGGCAGGCCGTCCCGGAAGAACTCGTTGGCCGGGATGCCGATGATGTGCTCCTCGTTGATCGTGTCGCCGTTGACGAAGTAGTTGATCCGGTTCGGCGAGAGAATGTGCTCCAGTTCCAGGCCGTAGATGCGGTTCGCGTCCACCCGCTTCACGTAGAAGTAGTCGAAGTTCTCGTTCAGCTTGTTGACGATGCGGATGCGGAACGGGAGCGTGTTGGCATACAGGCACAGGTCCACCCGGTCCACGTACAGGTACTCGGTAATGGAGAGGTCCCCGTCGGCCTTCAGGATGGCGTAGCTGGCGCAGAGCGCGTCGTTGATCTCCTGCTGTTCCGCCGGCGGATAGAACACCGAGGCCCACAGGGTGTCGGCGCCGTGCTCGTCGTACAACGAGATGTAGTTGTCGTACCGCAGGAGGTCTTCGTACCGGATGCCGTGGTTCTCGATGCGCCCGTAGCGGTCCAGGTACGACCGCAAGAACTCGCCGATCGGATAGGTTTCTTTCTTGCGGCTGATGAGGTGGCGGATGCCGTCAGGCGATCCGAACCTCGGCGCCGGCGCAGGTTTCAGCGAGGCGCCGTTCCCGGATGCGCTCGTAGTAGCTCTCATACTGCAACACGATCTTGTGTACGTCGAACGCCTCTACCGCGTGCTCCCGCGCGGCGTGTGCCATGCGCTGCCGCAGCTCCTCGTTCACGAGCAGCAGCCGGGTACGTTCCGTGAGCGCATCGATGTCGCCCAGCGGGCAAAGAAAGCCCGTCTCGCCCTCCGTCACCAGCTCCGGCAAACCGCCGATGTCGCTCGCCACCACCGGCACGCCGCAGGACATCGCCTCCAGCGCGGCCAGCCCGAACGTCTCCGAACCGCTCGGGATCAGGAAGACGTCCGCAATCGACAGGATCTCCTCCACCGGCTCCTGCTTGCCCAGGAACCGCACGTCCTCGAACACGCCCAGCTTGCGGGCCAGGTGCTCCGCCGGCACGCGGTCCGGCCCGTCGCCGACGAGCAGGAGCTTGAGGGCGAATCCCTCCTTGCGGAGCCGCTGAAACACTTCCACCACGTCGCCCACCCGCTTCACCGGGCGGAAGTTGGAGACGTGTACCAGCACCTTCTCGCCGTTCGGGCACAGCGCCGCCTTGAAGTGCTCCTTGTTCTGCGGGCTGAAGCGCTGCGTGTCCACAAAGTTCGGGATCACTTCGATGTCCCGTACGATCTCGAAGTGATCCAGCGTCTCCTTGCGCAGGTAGTCCGACACCGCCGTCACGCCGTCCGACTCGTTGATCGAGTACGTCACTACCGGCGAAAACGAGGGATCCTGCCCGACGATGGTGATGTCCGTTCCGTGGAGCGTGGTCACCACCGGAATGCAATATCCCTGCCGCGCCATGATGTCGCGGGCCAGGACGGCGCTCGTGGCGTGTGGGATGGCGTAATGCACGTGCAGCAGGTCCAACTTCTCGTACTTCGCCACGTCCATCATCTTGCTCGTCAGGGCGGACTCGTACGGCGGATACTCGAACAGCGGATAGGTATTGACCGTGACCTCGTGGTAGTAGATGTGCTCGGTCACGTGGCCCAGCCGGAAGGGCATCGAATAGGCGATGAAGTGGATGGAGTGCCCCCGCGCCGCCAGAGCCTTCCCGAGCTCCGTCGCCACGACGCCGCTCCCCCCGTACACCGGGTAGCAGGTGATGCCAATGTTCATGCGCGACCGCGTGCGTGTTTGATACGTAGTTGAGCCTACGAGACTACGTGCCTGTGAGATAACGAGCGTTACGCCCTCTCCCCCACGCGATGTCGAGCCCTTCGACTTCGCTCAGGACAGGCTCCGTCGAGACATCCCACAAACCAGCACCAACGTCCCCAACTGCCCTGCCGAACCCTCGCAAACTGTCATACCGAAGAAACGGCGCTCGTCTGTAGAAGATTCTACGTGAATTACCGTCCAAGTAAAGGGGCACCCGCCCCCGAAAACAGCCCCGTTACAGAATGGCATTGAACCACGACCGCTCCGGCTTTACCTTTGAACCCGGATTTTGAATCCACATGTTCCAAAAATGCCTGTTGAAATACATGGCTGCACGAGGCTGGAAGAGAAAGTTCGTAGATCAAGGCGCCCGACGAGGTGTGAATGAGGCGTACGCCAGTACGTCGCTCTGTAGGGGCGAAGCGGTGCTTCGCCCACACCGAGGAAGGGCAACGCAGAGATACGGGCTTTATCGACAGCCTCATAGGTAAACGACTATGAAAGCCAACACTTTCCTTTTTGCCCTCTGTGCGGTCCTGCTGGGCGCCAGCGTCACATCCGTCCGCGACGCCCACGCCCAACTCGGCTTCGCGGCAGGGCTGAACT
>DASSAV010000242.1:0-4412 GCA_035699265.1 Rhodothermales bacterium | reverse complement strand
ATATCTACAACGAAGTCGAGTATCGTCCACGGTTGTTTTTCGGTCAGCAGAGTGTCGTGGCCAACTCCGATATGGTACACCGCACTCCTGCCCCGATGTTGCGCCGAATCCGTAAAGAAGCCGTCCCATCCCTCCTCACGGCGCCGGCTGCATAGGGTCCGGGTGACTAAACGTATAGCCCAAAACCTCCTTCACCTTCGTATTGCTGACGATCTTATAAGACTCTGCGGGGCCAATCTGGAAGGTAGGGGGTTGCAGCCCGAGCTGGCGTGCCGCCCAGGGATAGAAGACACGCCGGGGCGGGTGCTGGTCGGAACAGACGTTGAAGACGTCACCGTACCGTCCCCTGTGAATGACCTCCGCGACGATGCGGATGCAGTCGTCCCGGTGGACGAGATTGACAGGTGCATCCCCATCGGGCACATCCTCCTTACCAGCCAAAAACCGCCCGGGGCGGCGGTCGTAGCCGTACAGACCTGCAAATCGCAACAACGTGGTCCGGAAGCCCACCTCATGCTGCAGCATCCGTTCTGCCTCCAGGAGGGCTTGGCCGCTCGCCGTGGCGGGGTTCCCGGCATCGTCCTCGTGGACGACGCGATTCAGGTCGGGATAAACAGACGTGGAGCTTGCCAGAATCACACAGGAGGGGCCGGCCGCTCTGATCGCGCTACAGGTCACCCCGACCCTGGCCAGAAAGTGTTCTCGAACGTTCGGATCGCGGCGGCCGGGGGGTATATTCAGGAAGAGGACGTCACAGCCGAAAAAGTCATGCGGCAGAGCAGACCGAGCCTCCGGATCCAGGTTTACGAGGTATGGCTGAATCCCCTTGCCGACGAGTCCGGCGAGCTTTCCCGAAGTGGTCGTTGAGCCCTTAACCTGATAGCCCAGGGCGAGGAGGTGCTCCGCAAGGGGCTCACCCAGCCAGCCACATCCGAGAATACTGATCGTTTTCGGCATATTATCGTAGTCCGAAGTTCGTCCGGCGAGCTAATCAGAATGGGATGCTATGGACGAATACATGCAAGCAGCGATTGAAGAAGCAGAACAAGGATTCCGTGAGGGCGGCATCCCTATCGGCTCCGTGCTGGTCCATGAAGGCCAGATCATCGGGCGCGGGCATAATCGGCGCGTTCAGCAAGGGAGCGCGATCCTGCACGGTGAGATGGACGCGATTGAGAACGCCGGCCGCCTGCCTGCTCAGGTGTATCGGGCCAGCACCCTCTATACCACCCTGTCCCCCTGCCCCATGTGCAGCGGGGCCATCCTACTGTACGGCATCCCGAAGATCGTGATCGGGGAAAACCGGACGTTCAGAGGCGAGGAAGACCTGCTCCGCTCCAGGGGCGTCGAGGTCGTCGTGCTCCAGAATCCCCGGTGCATCGAAATGATGGCGCGATTCACCCAGGAGCGGCCTGAGCTCTGGAACGAAGACATCGGGGCATAGGCGCCCGGCTACGCAGACCTGTTCGTACGGTATACGACCTCTGCACGATCGGCCGTACCGCCGACCGGGGGGTTGGGTTTGCGGACGGTGACCTCGATGGAAGCCAGCTCGGGATACGCATCCATGACGTCCCGTGCGATCAGGTACGCAAGGCGCTCGATGAGATAAAACCGGTTGTGGAGGACGACATCCTTCACGAGCCGGTAAATGCGCTCATAGTCCACGGTGTAGGAGAGATCATCCGATTCGGCGGCCTGCGTAACGTCGAGATCCATCGACACGTCCACCTCGAAGCGGCCGCCGAGGCGGTGCTCCTCTTGCATGACGCCGTGGTGCGCAAAGAAAACGGCGTTGACCAGTCTTACGGTGCTGATTGCCATCTGCGTAAGAATCAAGCTACGGATGACTGCCACACGCCCCTGATGGGAGCAAGCTCGGGAATCGCCGAGAGGCTGCGGAATGCCTGGACTCGCTCGTTTATGGCATGGCCGGTCAGATCCAACAGGCGCTCCGGGCCGAACCGCTCGACCGTGAAGGATGCGAGCGCGCTGCCGTATATGACAGCCCCCTTCAGGCTCTCGGCATCGTACCGGCCCTGCTGCGCGAGGAAACCGGCGAATCCGCCCGCGAACGTGTCGCCTGCCCCGGTGGGGTCGTAGATGTCCTCCAACGGAAAAGCAGGCGCGCTGAACACGTGGTCATCGACGAAGAGCAAGGCGCCGTGCTCGCCTTTCTTGATGATGAGCACCTTCGGACCCATCTCTCTGACCGCACGGGCGGCCCGGATCAGGTTGGGCTCGCCGGACAGCTCTCGGGCTTCCGAATCGTTAATAATCAGACAGTCCACCAGCGGCAGGGTCTCGCGCAGCGCGTCAGGGGTGTTCTCGATCCAGAAGTTCATAGTGTCGCAGATGACGAACTCGGGGGCCTTCATCTGTTCCAGGACGCGACGCTGAATCGTCGGATCGAGGTTGCCGAGGCACACGACCCTGCTATCCCTGTACTGGTCGGGAACGGTCGGATCGAAGTTCGCCAGCACGTTGAGGTGGGTGGCGAGGGTATCACGGTTGTTGAGGTCGAAGTGGTACCGGCCGGCCCAGAAGAAAGTATCGCCGTCGGGATCGACTTCAAGGCCGCTCAGGTCGATCCCCCGCTCCCGCAACAGCGAGACGTATCCCTCGGGGAAGTCGCGCCCGACGATGCCGACGAGCCGGACATCTTCGGAGAAGAAGCGAGCAGCCAGGGTAATATAGGTGGCGCTGCCGCCCAGGACTCTGGGTGCTGATCCGAAGGGAGTTTCAATGGAGTCGAACGCGACGGTTCCGATAGCGAGAATGCTCACGAGGTGTATCTGGTTACTGTCATGATCTGATTGGCCGGGCCAAGATACAACATGCAAGGCGCTTTTGAAGTGCAGCAGGTGTTAAGGTCGTCGTTCAGCAACTCGCAAGCGCAGCTCTCCCGGACTCTCCAATAATTCCCGGGGTTACCTTACGACCCTTGTTTCCAACCTGGACGTTTCGTTTCTTCCGACGTAACGTATCCGTTACAGCAGACAGCACCCCCTGCCCCGCGCATCGTGCCGTCTTTTTCGACGGGTGGCCCGCTATCCCATGTTGGCGCCTTATTTGCTTGTCCCGGCCCGTCGGCAGCCCACCTCACGCTTTTTTCCATCGATTTCATGCGCATCCGGACGCTATTAAAAGTTTCACTCTTCGTCATCGGCATCGCCGTCGCGGCCTGGTTTCTCGTGGGCCGCGCAGATCCTTCTCAGACGCTCCAGACCGTGGAGCTTACGCCTCCGCCTCCGCCACCGCCTCCCAGTCTCGACGAGTTCGGCCTTGCGGTTGACGGCGTGAAAACGGAGGACGCCGACGTCAGACGCAGCCAGACGCTCAGCGAGATTCTCTCCGACTACGGGGTGACCCCCGAAACCATCCACGACCTCGCCCAGAAGTCAGATTCGGTGTTCGACGTCACGACTCTGAACGTCGGCAAGCCCTACCGGGCGTACACGAGCCACGGGCAACTACAGTACCTGGTCTACGAGCCGAACGATGTGGACTACGTCGTATTCGACCTGACTGGATCGATGAGTGTCCGCACCGATAGCCGTCCGGTCGAGATCTCCCGGCACACGGCTTCCGGCGTGATCGACGGGTCTCTTTACGGCAGCCTCGTAGAGAGCGGCGCGGACCCGGCCATCGCAACCAAGCTGGCTGACGTGTTCGCTTGGCAGGTCGACTTTTACCACATCCAGAAAGGCGACCGTTTCTCCGTGCTTTACGAGGACCGGAAGGTCGATGGCGAGACCATCGGCACCGGGAAGATCCTGGCCGCTCACCTTACGAGCTACGGTGAGGACTACTACGCCTTTTACTTCGACGAGGGAGACGTGAGCGGGTATTTCGACGAGAAGGGCGAAAGCCTCCGGCGGGCCTTCCTGAAGTCGCCCCTGAAGTACTCCCACATCACGTCGCATTATTCGCTCCACCGCTACCATCCGATCCAGAAGCGCATGAAGGCCCATCTGGGTACCGACTTCGCGGCGCCTACGGGCACGCCGATCATGTCGACGGGCGACGGCGTGGTGATCGAGGCGCGTTACAAGCGGTACAACGGCAACTACGTCAAGATCCGCCATAACAGCACGTACACGACGCAGTACCTCCACATGTCGCACATCGCCAAGGGGATGCACCCCGGCGTTCACGTCACGCAGGGACAGGTGATCGGCTACGTGGGCAGCACGGGCCTCGCCACTGGCCCGCACGTATGCTACCGGTTCTGGAAGAACGGCAAGCAGGTGGATCCGTTCAAGCAGGATCTACCCTCCGCCGACCCCATTCCGGACCAGTACAGGGCATCTTACATGGCAGTGCGAGACCAGTTGATGCCCTCGGTCGGTGCTCCTGTTGAGGCAGCGCCCCCGGTAAACCTCGCGGCAGCCGATCCGGCCAGCCGACCG
>DASSAV010000241.1:0-9808 GCA_035699265.1 Rhodothermales bacterium | reverse complement strand
GGACGGGGAACCGCTGGTTCGACCGGAGCCGATGGACGTGCAGCTACTCTGAACGTGCAGCGCAGGTATAGGATTTTATAGAATATAAGGGAAATTGCAAGGGCAACCAAACAGAAACTTCACGGTGGACAGGAGTGGCCGGTAGAATAGAAACTTCATTCTCTCATCTCGCGTGGGAGGTCGACGCCCGAAATCTTAAATGTGTGGGCGTAGCGGGTGGGGACTTCGTCTACGGTGAGGCGGGGGACGGAGACGACCAGTTCATGGCCGCGCTGGCGGTAGGTGAGGGGCTCGTCGTAGCCGAGCAGGGTGACGGCGGCGCCTTTTACGGCGCGTACCGGGATGACCAACTCGTCTTTCGGCCAGGTGTAGGAGACGGCATAGAGGGCGTCGCCTTTGCGGGTGTACTTGATGAGGCTGTCTTTCGGGGCGCCGTACCAGGGGTGCGTGCCGTAGATGGCTTCGCCATTGACGCGGAGCCACTCGCCCATGTCGTGCAGGCGTTGCTGCATGATGACGGGAATGCGGCCGTCCGCTGTGGGGCCGACGTCCAGCAGGAGGTTGCCGCCCCGGCTCACGATGTCCACCAGCATGTGGACGAGCTGCTCCGAGGTGGAGTAGTCGGCCAGGTTTTCGTTGCGATTGTAACCGAAGGACCCGCCGATGCCCCGGCACTCTTCCCACTTGTGGGGAATGATTTGCCCGGCCACATTCTCGCCGCCTACGAGCTCGTATTCCGTGGTGTAGACGCCGCCGTGCTTGCTGCGGGTCTCCGAACCCCAGCGGTCGTTAACCACGACGTCGTCCTGGACCGGGGAGTCGTTGTAGAGCCAGGCGAGGAACTCGGGGGCCTTCCATTCCTCGCTGGTGTGCTCCCACTCGCCGTCCGTCCAGAGGATGTCGGGCTCATAGGTGGTGACGAGCTCCTTCATCTGCGGGATCATGTGCGCGTCGACGTACCGGGGGAAGTCGTTCAGGTACGTGGGGTTAAACCACTCGTAGAGGGAGTAGTAATAGCCCATCTTGAGGCCTTTCGCGCGGACGGCCTTGATGAGGTCGCCCGCGAGGTCGCGATGGGGCCCCACGTCCACCGCGTTCCAGTTCCAACTGTACTTGCTGGGCCAGAGGGTGAAGCCCTCGTGGTGTTTGGATGTGAGGACGACGTACCGGGCGCCAGCGTCCTTGAAGATGTCGGCCCACTGGTCGGGGTCGAACATCTCGGCTTTGAAGCGGCTGGCGAAGTCCTGATACTTGGTGTCAGGGCCGTAGACGCGGTCATGGAAGGCTTTGAAAGCCTGGTGCCCCTCTTCTTTCTCATTCAGGAGGCGCCACCAGTACCATTCCGAATACTTGGCGTAGACGGACACGCCGGTGGGGGCGTAGGCCGGGACGGAGTAGGTGCCCCAGTGGATGAAGATGCCGAACTTGGCGTCGTCGAACCAGGCGGGAATGGGACGGCTGTCGAGGGAGGTCCAGTTCGGCTCATAGCGGGGCGGCTGCTGGGCCTGGGCGGCTACCGGATCCGGGGCAAGCATCGTGAGCAGGGCCACGGAGAGGACAATGCGAAACGGCATGGTGATGAGTTCGCGAGAAAGCGCTTTCGTCGGTGTTCGACCCCGAGTCGGGAAACCGGAGTTCATGATAAGGTAGGTGACGCGAGATTTCAAACGGGGTGGTTTGTTGTCCGTGTTCAGATGTTCGGGTGTTTACGTCTTCAAGAAGCTCGGGGGAGTCTGGTTCTAGACGATTCAGGACGCATCATTGCACACTTTGCACGTTTTTTGTCGGTTGTCAGTAGTCCGTTGTGGGTTGCAGGCGAAGGTGGAGGCGGTCTCGTTCTAGAACGTGTATCGCGCATCATTGCACACTTTTGGCCTGTTTTTCGGGCGTGCAGGGGCGCCAATTGTAACGGATCTTACGGTCTGAGCGGGGTTGGTCCTTCGCTTCTGGTTCTTTGTTCCTGACGGCTGCTGCCGGGAGTAGGACGCGAATTGTAACGGATCTTACGGTTTCCGCCTGGTTCTAGCGTATGCAAGACGCATCATTGCACACTTTGCACACAGAACGCGTGTTTTTCGGGTGTGCAGGTGGTGTGGGTCTCAGGTGTAAGGCACAGCCATTCACCCGGTGAGTCTGGGCGGCTTGGATGGCCTGCGGAGGCACTCAGGGGAGGGGGTTGAAGGCAGGATGTCAAAGGACGGGGCGGGTATGGCGGAGGGCTGGAGCTATGTAGGGCAAAGTTTGCGGCGGGGCAAGGTTATGTTTTGAACCTTGACTTTTCAGATTCACTGTCGAGGGGGCAGTTAACAATTGGCAGGGTGCGGACCGGTAGCCACGTTCATGCGGCGTGGTGGATGGGGAGGGCGTAGTAGTCCCGGCACTCGGATTCGCGCCCGCGCACGACGCGGCGGCCTTCGAGGTCGCCGTGCGTTTCGGTCACGACGGTGCACTGGCCTTCCCGGCCGTCGCGTTCGTAGTAGAGGACGGCCCAATCGCCCAGTTTGTCGGCTTCGTGGGCGCGGACGGTGTTCGAGAATACGGCGGTGAAGGCCCAGGGGCCGCGGGTGGTGTGCAGTACGGGAAGCCACGCTTCGCCGGAAGGGTTGAACCTGCGCGGAGCGACCAGCGGCAGTTCGCCGCGCTCGCTCCGCAGCCGGTATTCGAGGTCGACGTTGAGGAGCGTGTGGACGGCGGGTCTGGCGGAGCGCCCCGGCAGGGCGGCGTTGCGGGCCTGGCGCAACTGCTCACGCGCCACGCGGTTCAGGATGGCGTTGATTTGCGTGCTGAGCATGCGGACCCGCCGGTCGCCGAAGCCCTCCACCTGGGACAGGCGGCCGTCGTACGTGGCCAGCTCCAGTTCCTCCAGTGTCTCGATCTTTAGCTGGCCGTGGATTCGGCGGGCCAGCTCCCGGCCGATGCCCGGCACCCGCGCAAAGAGGTCGACCGGGGACGAATCGTCCCGAAGCTGCCGCGCGAGATCCATCTCACCCGTTTCAATGAAGCCTGCAATGCGCGCGGAGAGGCTTGCGCCGATGCCGGGCAGTTCTTCCAAGGCTTCCCGTCCACCCTCTTCCAGCATCTCGGCCAGGGGCCGATCGGTATGGCGGGCCGTCAGTGCGGCATTGACGTAGGCCTGGATGCGGTAAGGATTCGCCTCGCGCTCGGCGAGCAGCTTCGCTACCCGCTCCAATGCTTCGGCAATCGCCGTGTTCGTGATTTCTACCATTTTCATGTCTATTCTCCCAGGCAGGTAGGTTTGCAAACATATGTAAAATATACATGTAAGCGGTGCCAATGGTGCGTCATAGGCTTCGAGAAAGAGAGAGTGAGGGAGAGAGGGCTTCGGGAAAGGGGTTCAGGAAAGGGAGAAAGGGAGTGAGGGAGAGAGGGGGAGAGGAAGAAAGAAGGGATGAGGGGAGGAGAGGAGGAATGGATGAGAGGAAGCGAGGAAGAGGGGCAGGGAGGAGGGGTTTGGCGAGGGGGGTCTGAATCCAAAATCTAGAATCTAAAATCCGAAATAGCGAGGGGGTGCATTGGAGTGGGGAGGGGACGGTATCGTTCAGAATCGGTGACACCGATGGGCTATTTTCGCGCGTGCGGGCTGTTGAGGGGAGCATGGATCGTTATTTGCTAAATTGCCGGTTCTAACGTTTCGCACACCACAAAGAGGATCTGTAGATCGATGCGTAGACAGATACCGGCCATATGGAGTCCCGGCGGTATGGCCGTTGCGGTTCTGTTCGTTACGCTTGCGGTCGTTCCGAGCCGCGTTTTTGCCCAGAATGAGCCGGAGCACGTTCTGCAGGAGGTAGAGCGTGCGTTCGGGCAGGGCGACAGCCGCGTGCTGTCGGACGCCTCGGCGGATCGGGTGGAGATCACGTTATTCGGTTCCACCACGTTGTTCAGCCGTGGACAGGCCGCGTTCGTATTGAACGACTTCTTTCAGCAGTACCCGCCGCGCCGTTGCGACTTCAAGGAGGCGACGCGCACGGACGGGAGCTGGTTTGCGGCGGGGCAGTACTGGTACGGAACGACGGACACGCCCTTGCAGGTATATGTGGGGCTGCGGGAGCGGGGCGCTGCATGGGAGTTGCGCGAAATTCGGATCGAAGAGCAGGTGCAGCGCAATTAGAGGCGGCATCATGCCGTCGCACGCCTACCCGGCTACTCCTTTCATTCCATGCTGCTGCATCATTCAGCGACACCAGAGCGGACGTATTTCAGACGGCGGTACGCGGGTATCGTCGTCTTTTTGCTTTTGATGCTGCCGCTGACGCTGGGGCTGCGGGCCTGGCAGGTATCCCATCTACGGCGGCACGTAGACGTTCACCAGGAACGGGCCGTATCTCGTGCGCTGAGCCGGATAGAAAAAGAGTTCGAGGCGGCGCGGGCAGAACTGGCGGATCGGGCGGAACACGTGGCCGAAGCCCAGGCGGTGCGCCAGAGCCTTCGCAACCTGCGGATCGGGACGGACGTGGAGCAGTCGCACGACCGCCTCGCGGACCTGGCGGCTGAACTCGACGTGGCCGGTCGTGACGCGGTAGAGATTTACGATGCCGGCATGGCGCTTCAGGCGTGGAAAGGCTACAGCCTGCCCCCGAGCGAGGCATCCGGCCAGCCGGGATTCCTGCAGGACGTCCGGACGACGGTGGTGCAGGACAGGGATCTGCGGCAGGCACTGGTGGTGTGGCACCCGGTGCGCGCCACGGGCCACGTGGTGGGCGCCGTTCGGGCAATGCGCCTGATTTCGGCCCGAACGCCGGTCCAGAACGAGTATCTGCACAGCTTCAGCCTGGCCGAACGATGGTCGCAGGAGACCGGGTTGCAAGTTGCCGTCCAGTTGAGCGGAGAGCGCTCGAGCACGCCGCCCGAAAATGCGCGCGTCCGGCTGCTGACGGCGCCGGACGGGACCGTGCTGGCGCGCGTGTACGTGCAGCCGCCGACCGAGCAGCGCCTCCTGGAATTGATTCGGGGCCGCTTCAACGACGTGCTGGTATTCTGGGCGACGCTGCTGTGCTTCTGGATCGTGGCGGGCCTGTGGCTCTGGTATGCGCGGCCGGGCAGTCGTCCGCCCGTAGTGACCGGCAGCCGGGAGCGGCGCGCATGGATGAGAGCGTTGGGCCGGTTCGCCGTGGTCTCGGCAGCGTGGTGGGGGGTACGTTTCGTGCTGCTGGCGATGGACGTACCATCCCGGTGGCAGCCGGGCAAAGCGCCACTCGCTCCTCTGTTCGACCCGGCGCACATGGCCTCGGCTCTGGGGGGCGGGCTGCTGCGCTCCACGGGCGACCTGTTGATCACGGCCCTGTTCGCCCTCGCGTTCGCGGTCGCCTGGGTGGGGCTTGCGTCCCGTTTCCGCGACGCCCGGCGTGGCATGGCGTATTTGCGTGGCGAATGGGATTCAGGCCGGGGCAAGTGGAGCCTTCCGGTGACTATAGCCGTGATGCTGGCGGCCGTG
Source organism: Rhodothermales bacterium (assembly GCA_035699265.1). GTDB lineage: Bacteria > Bacteroidota > Rhodothermia > Rhodothermales > DASSAV01 > DASSAV01. The sequence continues at coordinate 4,353 of DASSAV010000241.1, read as the reverse complement.
CTCTGCACGGGCGGGCTCGTCGTGGTGCTCGGCCTCGTGGCCCGGCACGTCGTGCTGGACAGTACCCTGGACTATTTCCTCCGGAGCGGACTTTTCCCGCCGCGCCCGGAACGCCTCCTGCTGGTGATCTTCGGCGCGCTGCTGTTGTTGACGGTATCGCTGCTCGTGGTGGTGGTCGGCCTGATGTGGATCGGCGCGACGGTGCTGGTATGGTATCATCCGGCTGGCTGGCGGCCTCGCGCCCTGGCGGCTGTGTTTCTCGCGGTGATCACGACGTGCATCGCGGCGCTCTACCTGGCGCTGCCGTTGGAGGATATTGCGCCCTGGCCGGTTGCCGGTGCATTCGTTGTGCTGGGCGCGGGACTGGCGGTGTTCGGGCGGATCCGGCGCGAGCAGGGGTTGGGCTTGCTGAGCCTGCGCGGCGTCTGCCTCTCGGTCTTCACCGTTTGCGTCCTGCTGTATCCTATCTTCTACGGTGGGATGGACGCCCGACGCCGCACACAGATCGAAGACGCCTCCGCGTCATTCAGCGAGCGGCGCGACCCGCGCATCATCTTTGCCATCGAGCAGGTGTTGGAGCAGGCGCGTAGCGGCGGCCTGCACGACCGGCTGCGCACCCTGCTCGCGGCCAGGCGCGACTCGCTGTCCGACCGGCAGCAGCTCGACTCGCTGGCGGAGGTGATGCTGAGCGGCTCTTTCCTCACGTCGCTCGGCCCCTACGACGTGAGCTTGTCCATTATGGACGTGGCCGGCAGGCCGGCGGGGCGATACTACGAGGCGGACCAGGCCCCGGCGACCGCAGCGCTCGACGAGTTTGATGCGGGCGACTTCGACATTCTGCGCCAGATGTACGCGGAAAGTGGGGCGAGCGGCATCATGGTGGAGCAGATCACCGGGCGGCTGCAGCGCGACCGTTTTCAGTACGTCGGCATCGTTCCGATACGAGGCCGCACCGGCGAGCGGGTAGGGTGGGCGATGGCGCGGGCAGAGTCGCAGACGCTGCTTCAGAATCGGGAGACACCGTTCCCCCGTGTGTTGCTGCCGACGGGCTACTTCCGCAGCCTGGAAGACAATCTCTCGCTGGCCGAGTTTCGCAACGGCGTGCTCGTCAGGAGCCTCGGCCGCAATTACGGGCAGTATGCGCTGGATGAAGAAGTCCGCCAGGCCCTCGTGACCGACCCCGAGTTCTGGCGGACGGAGCAGAGCGAAGGGCGTGCGTTTCTGACGTTGTACCGGCGCGAGGAGCCGTCCCTTTACGTGTCGCCTTCCGAGGCGCTGCCTCCGGTGAGCAGTGCCGTGGTAGCGGTTCGCGCCCCGGCGGTGAACACGTTCGACCACCTGTATTACCTGCTTCGGCTGACCATAGCGGGGCTCTTCCTCGGGCTGCCCATCTACCTCATCGGAACCTACGTGCGCTGGAGGATGGGGCTGCTCCCCGCAGCGCACGTACGCTTCCAGGATAAGGTGCTCAATGCGTTTCTGGGCGTGGGCATCGTGGCCGTCGCCGCCATGGGGATCGTGGGCCAGCAGGTCGTCCAGGAAGAGACAGAAGGGGCCGAACGGGCGAGCCTGCGAGGGCATCTGCAGCAGGTGGAGCAAATCCTGGCGCTCAGGGGGCACGGCGGCGAACTGCCGTACCGCGTGCTGAGCAGGACGGACATCGACTCGGTCGCCGCTGTGATCGGCGCGGACGTGAACGTGTACCGGAACGACTCCCTGGTACAGACGACGCGCCCCCAGCTCGTGCGCGACCGCCTCATCAGCGCTCGGATGCCGATCGAGGCGTACGACGCCATTTACCTGGAAGGACACCGGACCGTGTTCGTAGGGGAGCAGATCGGCGCGTTTCAGTACCGGTCGGGTTACCACGCCCTGCTGGACGAGACGGGGGAGCCGCAGTACGTCATTGCCATTCCGACACTCCCGGACCAGGAGCGGATCGAAGAGGAACGAGCCCGCACCACAGCGTACCTGTTCGGGGCGCTGCTCCTGCTCTTGCTCATCGTCATGCTCACGGCAGCCCTGGTAGCCGACGCACTGGCCCGGCCCATAGGCCGTCTCCGAACCGGCCTGGAGGCGGTGGCGAGGGGGCAGTTCGACCGCAAGATCCCCGTGGTCACACGTGACGAGGTGGGCGACCTCGTACGGACGTTCAACGACATGCAGGAGCAACTCGCCGAGAGCCGCAGAACACTCGCCCAGCAGGAGCGGCAACTCGCCTGGCGCGAGATGGCGCGGCAGGTGGCCCACGAGATCAAGAACCCGCTCACGCCCATGAAGCTCTCCGTTCAGCACCTCCGGAGGGCTTTCGGCGACATCGCAGGGGATGAGCCGGACGAGCGGCAGGTCCGAAGGTTTTCGGGGCTGTTCGACCGGATTACGAGCACCCTGATCGAGCAGATCGACGCGCTCGCGCGCATCGCCAACGAGTTCCATTCATTCGCGCGTATGCCCACGCGGATGATGGAGCGGCTCGACCTGAACGTAGTGGTACAGGAGGCCGTATCGCTGATGCAGGAGGAATCGAGCGCGGCCTTTACCGTACAGCTTAGCGAGGAGCCGCTGGTCGTGGAAGCGGACCGGGAGGAGCTGCGCCGGATCTACATCAATCTCATCAAGAACGCGCTTCAGGCGATCCCCGAAGACCGGGAGGGGGAGATCGGTGTGGAGACGCGCCTCGACGGTATTCACGACGGCGTGAACTGGGCCCTCAGCGCCGTCACCGACAATGGCGCCGGCGTTCCCGCCGAACTGCGCGAGCGGATCTTCCAGCCGAACTTTTCCACCAAGACGAGCGGGACGGGTCTGGGCCTGGCCATCGTGCAGAAGGGGGTGGAGGAGATGAAAGGCGAAATCGATTTCGAGACGGCCGAGGGACAGGGGTCGACCTTCAAGGTCCGGTTTCCCCTGGCTGAAGAGGAGGATGAAGGCTAAGGACGATTACAGCGTTTCATGCTGGCATGGGGTGGCGGGCCGCCTTAAGTTTGAGGGAGATGAATCGAACAAGTAGAGAGGTATGCCATGTCGGAGCAGGTGATGAGTGAAACCGAGCGTGAGGAGATCGCGGACCTAACCTTGATCGTGCCGCCCTTTGCGGAAAGCTGCATCCGTGCAGCCGGGGAAGCCTGGAGCGCTTCAAACGAGCACCCGTTCGTCGTCGCGTTGGTCGACGGGTCGCTCGACCCCGTGAAGTTCAAGTTTTACCAGATGCAGGACGCGCGCTACCTGGAAGCGTTTGCCGACGCCTGCTCGTTGATTTCCATGCGATGCCCCGATCCCGACGACAAGCTCTGGTTCATCGAAGGGGCGCGGCTGGCCGTGCTGGTGGAGTCGCAGCTACACGCCGGGTACGGGGCGAAGCTGGGCTATACGGCCAAAGACATCGCCGCGCTCGACCTCACGCCCAATAACCGCGCTTACCAGGATCACATGGTCGCCCGAGCCGTCCGCGGAAGCCTGGTGGAGGCGGTCGGGGCGCTCGCGCCGTGCCCCTGGCTGTATACCGAACTGGGTACCCACTTCAAAGCCCGCCTGGGCGGCGACATCCCGGACGAGCATCCGTACGCCGACTGGCTGCGGACGTACGCCGATCCCGGTTTCATCGAGTACACGAACGACCTGCTGGCGAAGCTGGAGCGCTACGCCGGACAGCACGACGAAGAGGCCCGGGTCCGGGCGCGCGAGGCGTTCGCGGTGAGCGTCCGCTACGAATGGATGTTCTGGCAGCAGGCGTGGGAACTGCAGCGGTGGGCTGTTTGAGGGTTTCGGGAAAGAGAGAATGAGGGAAAGAGAGAAAGAGAGGAGGGGAGGAATGGAGGAGAGAATGAGTGAAGGAGGGGACGGGGTGTGGGAGTATGGGGGTGTGGGAGTATGGGGGTGTGGGGGGATCCAAAATCCAAAATCCAAAATCGCGTGGGGGAGAGAGGAGGGTTTGGGGCGATGCTTGCAACGGTTACGGAACGGTTGAAACTTGCGGGTTTCTCGCGCATGCGTGTTCTGTACGTTGCGGCTTCGACTGTGTAGGAGAAATGGGTTTTGGATCATGATACGTAGCATCGCGCAGGCGGCAGTCCTTCTGGCCGTGGTGGCCGTGGTGGTTGCCGGGTGCAGCCTCATCAGGCGGACGCTGCCTCCGAGCACTGACGTTGCGCTGACGACGGACGCCGTCGCCTACCCATCGGGAGGAGAGGTACAGTTGCAGTTGCGCAACGTCTTCAACCAGAGGATCGGGTACAACCTGTGCTTCAGCCAGCTGGAGCGGAACGTGAACGGCACGTGGGAGCGCGTCGACGAGGACCGGAACTGCACCGCCGAACTTCGCCTGCTGGCGCCGGGCGACACGGCGACCTACAC
>DASSAV010000240.1:0-4882 GCA_035699265.1 Rhodothermales bacterium | reverse complement strand
CGGCAACATTTCCATGAAGGTGAGCACGAAGGATCTGCCGAGTACGCTCGCCTCCGTCCAGAAAACGTACGAGGCACTCTTCCCCGGCAACCCGTTCGACTACTACTTCGCCGACGCTGCCTACGACGCGCAGTACAAGGCAGACGAGCGCTTCGCCACGCTCTTCGGGGCGTTCGCCGGCATCGCCATCCTGATCGCCTGCCTGGGCCTGTTCGGGCTGGCCGCCTTCACCGCCGAGAGCCGCACCAAAGAGATCGGCGTGCGCAAGGTGCTCGGGGCGACCGTGCCCTCCATCGTCGGCCTGCTCTCGAAGGACTTCGTCAAGCTGGTGGTGATCGCCCTGGTCGTAGCCGTACCGGTGGCCTACTACGTCATGGGCCGGTGGCTGGACGGGTTCGCCTACCGCATCGAGATGGGAGCGGGCGTATTCCTCCTGGCAGGTTTCGCGGCCCTGGCCATTGCGCTCGCGACGGTAAGCTACCAGGCTGTCCGCGCCGCCGTAGCGGATCCCGTCAAGAGCCTCCGCTATGAATGAAGTGTTCGCGTGTTGCCGTAGCGGTAGAGGCTGTTGGATTTTTTCATCAGAATATTTCGTATTGAATTTGCATTTCATAGAATGACGAAACGGATGTGTAGTGCGGATCCGGGGTTATATCACTCTAACCTTACAAGGATGTGCGCCATGTTTCGTCATCGCTTTTCCCTTTTAGCCGGCCTCCTGGCCGTGCTGGCGGTCACCGCACCTGCGCAAGGGCAGGATGTCGCCGATAACGTTCACTGGGACGGCCGCTTCGGCGTGCCGGGGAACTCCTTTAACACCGCCTCGCCAGTTGCCGTCTCGAACGGTCGGGTCTATGTCGCCGGGCTGTTTGGTTGCTTCGACGACACTGGCGCCGCCGCCACGTGTGCGCTGGCGATCCGGGAGGCGGATGGCCAGTGGCACTTCGATGCGCCGGCCGCCTACGGCCCCGATGGCGAGTTCAAGACGATTCTGGTCGCTGGGGATTTCGTGTATCTGGGTGGTACGTTCACGACCATCGGTGGGCAGCCGTTCAACCATGTCGCCGAGTGGGACGGGACGCAGTGGCTCTCGGTCGGCGATGGGTTTGATGGTGGGGTGGACGTGCTCTATGCCGACGAAGTGGGTTTTTATGCCGGAGGGGCATTCTCCCATTCCGGGGAGACGGCGATCGACAACATCGCCGTATGGGACGGCAACTCCTGGGAGCCGCTCCCCGACGTCAATGGAGGCATTGGCGTGAGCGCGCGCGTGACGGCGATTACGTCCACGTCGTCCCACCTCTACCTCGGTGGGCGCTTCTCCTCGGCCGGCGGCCTCACCGGCGTCCACAACGTCGTGGAGTATAACTGGACCACCGACAAGTGGACGCGGATGGACACGGGCCTGGGCCCCGACGGCCGCGACGTGTACGCTCTCGGTGCCTCGGGGAACACGGTATACGCTGCCGGCACCTTCGTCCAGACCGGCGACGGCACGATGCCGATCCCGAGCGGCGTCGCCTCCTGGAACGGGACGGCGTGGACGCCGATGGGGCAGAACCAGGTCGGTGTATCGGGCCTCTACGTGTCTCCCAGAAGCGTGATCTACGCAGCCGGCGACTTCTCGGCCGAGGGAGGCGAGGGTGCTGCCGGGCTCGCCGTCTGGAACGGGACGGAGTGGGCACCAGTCGGGCCCGGCCTCGGGCAAACCTACGCAGGCATATTCATGAAGCTGGCGGGCGAGGGCGAGGACCTCTACGCGCCCATCGGCCTGCTCGGGGATGGGCGAGATCTCCGGGGACTGGGCAAGTGGGACGGAAGCCAGTGGTCGAGCCTTCAGGAAGGCATCAGCGTTCTTGGCGCCTTTGAGCAGACGAAGCACGTCCAGAGCCTGGCGTACACCCAGGGCAAGCTTTACGCCGCTGGGCGATATGGCCCCGCAGGCTCCATCCACGTGCATGGCATCGCCCAGTGGGATGGGGTACAGTGGGCCCCGGTCGGAGAGCCGCCGGTGGATCCGAACGACCCGTTTGACACGGGCCCCACCGTCCTCGCGGCCGCCGGGGACGATCTGTACGCGGCCGGCAACTTCACGGAGATTGGGGGCGTTGCGGCCAACCGCGTCGCGCGCTGGGACGGCACGGCCTGGCACGCGATGGGCGACGGCCCCCAGGGAGGCATCTACACGCTCTACGCCGACGGGTCCGACGTCTACGCGGGCGGCCGCTTCGTGGATGCGAATGGCCTTGTGCAGGACATGATCCGCCGGTGGGACGGCACGGCGTGGCAGCCCATCGGCAGCTACTACACCACCACCTCCACACGGGTTGAGGCAATCGCTAAGATCGGAGATCGGCTCTACATCGGCGGGATTTTATACAAGCCTGACGGAACGGGTTCGGCAGTGAATGTGGCGATGTGGGACGGCACGTCATGGGCGGCCGTTGGTGACGGAGTTGGCGGAGACTTTGACGAAGTCACGGCGCTGGCCGTGGTGAACGGCGAGCTGTACGCCGCTCTGCGGGTGCCGCCCTCTGGCGGCACCGGCTCCGTCTTTCGCTGGAATGGTTCAAACTGGGTAGAGATAGGCGCCTTCGACAGGGACCGGGTAAATGTCCTCTTTGCCAACGGGAACGACCTATACGTCGGCGGCAACTTCACTTCTGTGAACGACACGCCTGCATACCGCATCGCAAAGTGGGACGGCACGTCGTGGAGCGGCCTCGGCACAGGCATTGGGATCGGTGCTGGCGCGAACGCTGAAAACGTGCTGGCGCTCCTGGGCACGCCGGACGGCTTATATGCCGCCGGTTCCTTCACGGAAGCGGGAGGCAAGCCGTCGTTCAACATAGCGCGGTGGGATGACTTCACGCTCGTAAATACGGCCGTGGAGCCGGACGACCCGACTTCGGACGCGCCGTTCTCGGTCGTGTACCCCAATCCGTTCCACGGCTCCGCTACGGTCGTGTTCAACGTTCCCGCGGCCCAGCATGTACGGGCGGCGGTCTACGATGTGCTGGGTCGCCAGGTAGCGCTCCTCTACGACGGCTCTTTTGCCGGTGAGAAGAAACTGACGCTGGAGGGAGCATCCTTGCCGAGCGGGATCTACTTCATCCGCATCACCGCAGACTCCTTCGCCCGCACGGAAAGGGTGATCCTGCTGAGGTAAACGGCCCCGGTCCTATACTCGAACACGTGAACACCCGAACGCCTGAACACCCGCGAGCGTCACCACCCCGGCCGCTTGACGGTCGGCCGGGTCGGCCGTTGTACCTTGCCGCTCAGGTGGGGCGGGTTGACGCGCGGCCGCTCGGCGCGGACGCGTTGCTGCTGCTCCTTGATGCGGTCGCTGGCCGTTTCACGCTGTGCGAGCGAGGGGGCGTCCTGTGCGCCCTCAGCTTCGTCCACGTTGTCGAAGAACTTGAACCGGTTCGGGTCGATGTCGTAAGCGGAAAGATCGACGGGGACGCCGGTGTACGCCCAATCCGGCACCCGCCCGTAAGGCATGGAGACCGGACTGTAGAAATGGCGCGTGGTGACGGGAAACGGGCGCTCGGCGGGGCTCGCCTGGTACACGTCCAGCGCGATGCCGAGGGCCTGCCGCCAGTGCGCGTCAGTGCTGTTCTGGTTGAAGGCCAGGATCTCTTCGCGTCGGGCGGATGGCCGGTTGAAGGCGCTGAACTGCTTGGCTTCGAGGACCACGTCGCGATAGTCCGTCCCCCGGTAGCCGGTTTCCACGCGGTTGCGGACCACCCACGCTACCAGCCGCTGCTCGTTGGGCCGGTCGGCCTCGGAGATGATGCAGCGCGCGAGCCAGAGCACCTCGTCCATCTGCATGGGCGTCAGGCTGCGCAGGCGCGCGGCGATGTCGCGGGTAGACAGAGAATCCGGCGGCACCGCCGCGTCCGCACGCGAGGCGCCGAGCAGTCCGATGAGCAGGACCGAGATTACACCGATGCGTTTCATGCTACCAGGGCAGCGTCGGTTGCTGTGGCTGATGTAGAAAGACCGCCGTCGAAACGGGTTCCAGCCCGGTCGGTTAACGGCCGATTATATTGGAATATACGGGCAATCAAGCCGCGTACCATCTCGCCGCGCTTTCAGGATGCGTGTTCCCGGGCGTGAATCCCGCAGGAACAGGAAGAGACGGCCTTACGTGCGGAAAAAACAACCGGTTCGTGAATCGCCCGCAAACCTTTGGTCTGGCCGGAGCCTGTCGGCTATTTTGATGCACCCACAGCTCTTCCCAACCATATTACAGGCGTGTAGATGAACGCGAACGTGCTCCTGGAACAGGCAAAGTTCGGCAGCGACGGACTGGTCACGGCCATAGCGCAGGACCACCGCACGAACGAGATCCTGATGGTCGCCTACATGAATGCTGAAACCCTGCGCCAGACGTTGGAGACGGGCGTCATGACGTATTGGAGCCGCTCGCGCCGGAAAGTCTGGGTCAAGGGCGAGAGCAGCGGCAACACGCAAGAAGTCCAGGAGGTGCGGATCGACTGCGACGGCGACGCCCTCCTTTTCAAAGTAGAGCAGAAGGGCGCCGCCGCCTGCCACACCGGCCACCGCTCGTGCTTCTACCGCAAGCTGGAGGGGGACGCCCTCGTAGAGACGGACCCCCCGCTCTTCGACCCCGCAAAAGTCTACGGGCACTGACAAGCCGTAGCGTCGCACGGCCGTGCGACGCTACTACGAGGCCAATCCGTCTTGTACTGCTATTTCTGTCGATCCGACATTATGTTAAAAATTTCGCATCAGGTGTAACTATTCCCCCGGCTGCTCTCGTAGAGTGTGTGAACCAACCGTGCGCACGCCACGCGATAGCGATGGTCCTCTGCCCAGGGTGCACGTGTCTGGAGACGTTCGGTCGCGGCGT